>NZ_JASCOS010000018.1:0-48309 GCF_029959705.1 Stenotrophomonas sp. PS02297
CGCAAGGCGCGACCAGGCTTCCGCCGATGCGGCCCCCTCGCGACTTGCGTCGCTCCTGCAGGCCTACGGGCGGATTGCGAGCAACCGATGACCCACGCCAAAGCCACCCTGCTGCTTCCCGCCCGCAACCGCTTCCCGAACGGCGCGTTGCCGGCACAGGTGGCGAGCGCGCTCGGCCGCGCCGACCGCAATGAGGGCGAGGCCGGCGAGTCGGCGCAGCTGCGCCGGCATTTCGACGTGCAGCCCGATGCCTGGTCGGCGGCCGCGCTGACCCGCCAGGTCGATGCCGGCGATGCCGCGGGCAGCCTGTGGCTGCGCGCCGACCCGGCCAACGTGCAGCCGGACATGCAGGGCGCGCGGCTGATGGCCTCGGCCGAAACCCTGCGCCTGGAACCGGCCGACGCGGCCGCGCTGCTGCCGGCGCTGCAGCCGCTGTTCGCCGGGTTCGGCTTCCAGCTCGATGCACCGGCGCCATCGCGCTGGTACCTGCGCCTGCCCGACGACACGCCGCTGCCGGCCTTCACCGCGCCGGACCTGGCGCTCGGCGACGACCTGTTCGAACACCTGCCCGAAGGCGACAACGGCCGCCGCTGGCGGTCGCTGCTGACCGAGGCGCAGGTGGTGCTGCACCAGCATCCGTGGAACGAGGAGCGCGTCGCGCAGGGCCGTCGCGCGGTCAATTCGCTGTGGTTCTGGGGCGCCGGGCGACTGCCGCAATCGGTACGGACGGCGCATGCGCAGGTGCGCAGCCGCGATGCGCTGCTGCAGGGCCTGGCGGCGATGGCCGGCGTCCGTGTCGATGGCCCGGGCCCCGATGACGGCCGGGCCGTCGACGCGCTGGTGGACCTGCGCCAGCTGCGCTCGCTGGAGCAGCTCACCCGCGACGCCATCGCGCCGCTGCTCGATGCCATCGGCCGCGGCGAACTGCGCGAACTGCTGCTCGATTTCGAGGATGGCGTGCGTTACCGCATCCATCGCGGCCAGCGCTGGCGTTTCTGGAAGAAGCCGCAGGCGGCGCTGCGCGATGAGTGATGCCCTGAAGATCGTCCGCCGCGACGCCGTCGAAGGCGGGCAGTGGGACGAGGGCACGCTGCCGCTGCTGCGCCGCATCTATGCCGCGCGCGGCGTGCGTTCGCAGGAGCAGGCGCAACCGAAGCTGGCGCAGCTGCACGCGCCGGAACTGCTCGGCGGCATGCAGGCCGCGGTGGAGCTGCTGGCCGCGGCGATCGCCGACGGCCGCCGCATCCTGATCGTCGGCGACTTCGACTGCGATGGCGCCACCGCCTGCGCGGTCGGCGTGCGCGGCCTGCGCCTGCTCGGCGCGCGCGACGTGGTGCACGCGGTGCCCAACCGCATGGTGCACGGCTACGGCCTGTCGCCGTCGCTGGTGGCCGAACTGGCGGCGCTGCAGCCCGACCTGCTGGTGACGGTGGACCACGGCATCGCCTGTCATGCCGGCGTGGCCGCGGCCAAGGCGCTGGGCTGGCAGGTGCTGGTGACCGACCACCACCTGCCCGGCGAACAGCTGCCGGCGGCCGACGCCATCGTCGATCCCAACCTTGGCGGCGATGCGTTCCCGAGCAAGGCGCTGGCCGGCGTCGGCGTCATCTTCTACGTGCTGATGGCGCTGCGGCGGCACTTGCGCCAGGCCGGTGCGTTCGCCGACGACAAGGGGCCCGACCTGACCCCGCTGCTGGACCTGGTGGCGGTGGGTACCGTCGCCGACCTGGTCGTGCTGGACGACAACAACCGGGCGCTGGTCGCGGCGGGCCTGCGCCGGCTGCGGGCCGGGCAGGGCTGCGTGGGCCTGCGCGCATTGATCGAGGCCAGCGGCCGCGACGCGCGCAGGCTGAGCGCCAGCGACATCGGCTTCGCACTGGGACCGCGCCTGAATGCTGCCGGGCGGCTGGAGGACATGGCGCTCGGCATCGAGCTGCTGCTCACCGAGGACGCCGCGCAGGCGCGCGGGATTGCAGCCCTGCTGGAAGAGATCAACGCCGAGCGCCGCGCGGTGCAGCGGTCGATGACCGACGACGCCGAGCTGGCGGTATCGCGCGCCTTGCTGGCCGACGACGGCCATCGCCCGGTCGCGGCCTGCCTGTTCGACGCGCAGTGGCACCCCGGCGTGGTCGGGCTGGTGGCCTCGAAGATGAAGGACCGCCTGCATCGCCCGGTGATCGCCTTCGCCCCGGCCGAGCCGGGCGCACAGGCGCTGCGCGGTTCGGCGCGCTCGATCCCCGGCTTCCACATCCGCGACGCGCTGGCCGCGGTGGATGCGCGCCATCCCGGCCTGATCGAGCGCTTCGGCGGTCACGCCATGGCCGCTGGCCTGAGCCTGCCGCAGGAACGGCTGGACGCGTTCCGCGAGGCGTTCGAGCGGCAGGTGCTGGCGACGCTGGATCCAGCCCTGTTGCGACAGCAACTGCTCAGCGATGGCGAACTGTCCGCCGCCGAACTGGATTTCCGCCATGCCGAGGCGCTGCGCCTGGCCGGGCCCTGGGGGCAGGGCTTCCCCGAGCCCTTGTTCGACGGCCATTTCGAGGTCGTGCAGTGGCGCGTGCTCAAGGAGCGCCACCTGAAACTGGAGCTGCGCCTGCCGGGCATGGCCGGCGCACTCAACGCCATCCATTTTGGCGGCTGGACCGGCAACGATCCGGGCCGCCATGTGCACCTGGCCTATCGACTGGTCGGCGACGACTACCGCGGCGGCAGCGCGATCCAGTTGATCGTCGAGCATTGCCAGACGGTCTGATGGGCGAGCCGATCGCCCGCCGCCAGACGGCAGCGGGTCTTTTTCCCGGATGGGGCGGCGTGGTCAGGATCGCGCGTCGGCAGTGCCCGCCAGCGCGATGGCCGCTGGCGCCGCCCGCGGCCTGAGCCCGAACAACGGCCGCAGCCAGCCGACGCGGCGGATCAGCTCATAGGCGCCCAGGCACAGGGCGAAGGTCGCCACCACCAGCAGCACGGCTTCGGCCGCCGCCGGGATGTGCAATGGCTTCAGCGCGTGGGCCAGCACCACGATCACCGTCTGGTGCAGGATGTAGAGCGGGAACACGGCCAGGCTCAGGTAGCGCAGCGCCGGGCTGTCGACATCGCGCCAGCGGTAGGCGAAGCCGAGCAGGGCGGCGATGGCGCACCACTGGTCCAGCGCCCAGGCGCCGCGCAACCACAGCCGCAGCGTTTCGGGCACCGGATTGGCATCGTCGTGGCCGGAGAAATACCAGCTGTGGATCAGCAGCGCATAGCTGGCCAGGGCCAGCAGCAGTGCCGGCCAGCGCAGGCGATGCAGGGACTGCCAGAAACCCTCGTCGAAGGCGGCCAGGAAGCCGATCAGGAACACGCTCGCGTACTGGGCATGGTTGTACCAGTCGTCGACCAGCGCGTGGGTCTGCTCGAAGCGCGCCACCAGCAGCAGCCTTGCCGCCGCCAGCAGCAGCACCGGCACCAGCAGCGCTCTCCAGCCATGCAGGATGCGGCCGGTCCATGCGCGCAGCCCGGCCAGCGCACCCTCCGGCAGGAACCGCCACAGCAGCCAGGCCGACAGGGTGTAACACCACAGGTAGGGCAGGAACCACAGGTGGTTCCAGGTCGGCAGGATCAGGCATTTGCCGTCGATGCCGCAGAAGCCGTGGTAAGCGCCCAGGTACTTGCCATAGAAGTCGAGCCAGCCGCCGGAATAGCCGCCCGGCAGCTGTTCGACCACCTGCAGGTAAGCCTGTGGAGGCACGATCACGAACATCCCGAACAGCAGCGGCAGCAACAGCTGGCGCGAACGCCGGCGCAGGAAGCCACCGGCGGTGCCGCGCAGCATGAAGGCGGTGGCCACGCCCGAGATCAGGAACAGCAGCGACATCCGCCAGGGACTGGTCAGCAGCATGAACGGTTCCGGCGCGACGCTGGCGGCCGGGCTTTTCACGTGCCAGCCCCAGCTCACGTAGTACATGCCCACGTGGTAGAGCACCAGCAGGCAGAAAGCGAAGACGCGGACCCGGTCCAGGTCGTGGCGGCGTTGCATCGTGATTCCATCCCATCGCATTGGAGAGGCGTCCAGCCTTGCCGCGGCGGATGCGCCGGGCCAGCACGAGGGGATGGCCCGGGGGCCGAAAGTGACGAATGGTGGGCGCATGGGGACGGCTGGAATGGCGCGTCCGGCTTGAATGCGGCGGATGCGCGATACCGAACCGGTTCGTGCGAGTGATCCTTACCGGCGGTGCCTGCCCGGCTGTGCTTCGACGGCGACTGCTCAAGGATGGCGAACTGCCTGCCGCCGAAATGGATTGCGGCCATGCCGAGGCCCTGCGCCTGGCCGGGCAGTGGGGACACGTATTCCCCAAATCCCTGGTCGATGGCGTGTTCGAAGTTGTGGCGTGGCCCGCGCACGCACAGCGCCACTTCATCCTGGCGCTGCGCATGCGTGGTCCCTGGCATGCATTAGCGCGATCCATTTCAGTGGCTGGAACGCAATGCCCCGCATCGCGCGCGCCGTTTGCCTATGGCTGGTCAGCGACGACTACCTGATCAGCAACCCGATGCAATTGCCCGTGGAACATCGCAGGCCGGCCTGGGCGGATGTGCGGCCCGGTTCCGCCGCCCGCTGCGAGGCTTATGGCTGCATGCCGGCGGTCTTGGGTATCGGTATCGATGGTGCGGCTGGCCTTGGCTTCAGGCCAAAGAGCGGCCGCAGCCAACCTACACGGCGGATCAGGTATTCGTGCACCATCAGGCAGCCCGCGACGGTACCGCCGACAACCAGGGCGGCTTCAAGTCCCCCTCCTAGTTTCATGGGAATGAGCCAGTAGGCGATGGCGATGATCAGGGTCTGGTGCAGGATGTACCACGAAAACACCGCTTCGCCCGCATAGGGGAGCCAACGGAAAGGGTGGTCGAGCAGGGCACGGCCCCAGCCCAGGATCGCCAGCAGCGCCATCCAGGTGTAGGTGACGCGGGCGATGCGTTCGACCAGGTACCACGGGACGTGCAGTGCCCATTCCGGCATCGGCCCGGAAGGAGGATGGTGGCCGAACCAGCGCAGGCAGAGTTCCACGCCAATCGCCAGCAGCGCTGCGACCAGTGTTCGCCAGCGCTGCTGCCGCGCCCAGTTCCAGAATCCTGATTGGATCGCCAGCACGTAGCCTAATAGGAACAGCGGCAGCGATTCCGCATGGACAACCCAGTCATTGCGCAGGGCATGGGTTTCTTCGAAACGCGGTGCCAGCCACAGGCGAACGCCCAGCAGCCAGAGAACAGGCAGTGTCAGCAACATGAAGACCGATAGCCGCCTGGGCTCGCCTGCATTCCCCCAACGTCCCCGCAACCATTGCAGCAGCGGAAGCGCCGCCAGCAACAGCAGGGTGTAGGGCAACAGGTAAGCCAGGTACCACAGGTGGTTCCATGTCGGGGTGACGAGGCATTGGTCGATGCGACAGAGTCCGCCGCTGGCATAGGGCTTGTAGAAGTGCGTGAATCCGCCGGTGTAGCCGTATTGCTGGATGATCTGGAAGTAGGTCTGCGGCGGCACCACCACCAGCATGCCGAACACCAGCGGAAGAAGCAGGCGCAGGCTGCGTGTTCCGGCGAAGCGCAGGCGGTGGCCCTCGACCCGTGCCAGCCCGATGGCAATGCCGGAGATCATGAAAAGCAGAGGCATCCGCCAGCGGTTCAGCGCGATCATCGGGTATTGCAGCCATTCGGCTTGATACGTGCTCTTGATGTGGAAACTCCAGTCGGCCACGTAGACCATCGCCGAGTGGTAGAGGATAAGGAGGGAGAAGGCGATGACGCGCAGGGCGTCGATATCGTGCCGGCGTGGCATGCGTCGGTATCCGTTGGTGGGGATGCAGACAGCGTCCGCGCCCGTGGGGCTGCTCTTCCACCGGAAAGTGACCATGCGATAGGGGTTTGGGACAAGCCGCGGATTCGAGGGATGGGCCGGGGACGGGGGAGCGAGGGGCAGCCCCTACAATGCGCGGATGGATATGAGCCCTCCGACCTTCTACCAGCGCTATCAACCGTGGCGACGTTTCACCGAGATCGGGTTCTGGGTGGTCCAGTACCTCGCCAGTGGGCTGGCCAACAGCATCACCGTGAACATGGATGTACGCCGGCAGCATCTGGATTTCAGCGCCTGGCAACCGATGGTATGGGAAACCAGCTCCGCCCTGGCGGCGCTGGCGCTGGTGCCTGCTGTGGTCTGGTTCACTCGCCGCTTCCCTTTGCACGTGGATGACTGGCGGCGGCTGTTGCCGCTGCACCTGCTGGGGAGCCTTGCGTGGTCGATGCTGCACGTGGCCGGGATGGTGGCGATCCGCAAGTTGGCCTACGCCAGTGCCGGAGACAGCTACGATTTCGGGTCATGGTGGCGCGAGTTCGGCTACGAATACCTGAAGGACGTTCGCTCCTACGCCGGCATGGTGCTGACCATCGAGGGCTATCGCCTGTTGCTGCGCCGCCTGCAGGGCGAGGCCATGCTGCTGTCGCTGCCCGACGAGGGGCCGCCCGTGGAGCCGGTGGATCGTCCCGAGCGTTTCCTGGTGCGCAAGCTCGGCCGCGAATTCCTGGTCGCCGCCGCCGACATCGAATGGCTGCAGGCCGCCGGCAACTACGTCAACCTGCGGGTGCGCCAACACGATTACCCGCTGCGCAGCACCATCGCCGGGATCGAGGCCAAGCTCGACCCGGACTGCTTCGTGCGCATCCACCGCAGCTACATCGTCAACCTGTCGCAGGTGGCCTCGATCGAGCCGCTGGACAGCGGCGACGCCCGGGTCCACCTGCGCGATGCCACGGTGCTGCCCTGCAGCCGCCGCTACCGGGCAGGACTGCGCGCCCGCGGCGGCGTTGAATAGCGCTCCCGCCCGGCCGGGCTCCCGTCTGAACGGGGCATGCCGGGCAAGCCCGCCGGGCGTTGCCCGGCGCTACAGAACCGCAGCGACCCGCTTCCTGTAGGGCGGGGCAACGCCCCGCTGGGGTATTACCGGGCAAGCCCGCCGGGCGTTTCCCGGCGCTACAAAACCGCAGCGATCCGCTTCCTGTAGAGCGGGGCAACGCCCCGCTGGGGTATTACCGGGCAAGCCCCGCCGGGCGTTGCCCGGCACCACAAAGCCACGGCGATGCCGGGCTTTGCCGGGGATTCCCTGATGAACGCTACGGAGCCGTGACTTACCTGCGGCGGACCAGCAGCCGATAGGCGCCGCTCGCCGACGGGTCGAAGCTGTGCGCCATCAACACGTAGCGGCCGGCTTCCAGTTCGACTTCCAGCATAGGGTCCAGGCTGGTCTCGCTGTCGTCCTGCGAGGCCACTTCCTGGCCGTCGCGCATCAGGGTGACCATGCCGTCCAGGCCGTTGCTGCCGGTCATGGTGATGACGTAACGGCCCTTGCGCGGGATGTCGAGCGTGTACAGGCTGCGCGAACCGGGGATCAGCTGGCCGCTGGTCTCGCGGCCCAGGGCCAGGACCGGGCGGGTCGGGCCATCCGCTGCCGGCGCGGTGCTGGTGGCGAGCTGGAAAATTCCGCCGCGGCCGTTCACCGAGCGCACCGAGACGTTGTATTCGCCCGGGTCAAGTACCTGCGACAGGCGCGAATTGACCCCGTCGCCGCCATCGTCGTCGCTGAGCGTGATATCGGCACCCTGCAGGGTCAGGAGGGTATCGAGGTCGCGGCTGCTGGCGTCGAACTGCACGCGGCGGCGATCGGGCAGGGAGAACACGAAGCTGCGGGTGTCGCCTGCGTTGATGAAGCCGCTGGCCATGTCGTCGATCGGCAGCGCGTGGCCATCCTCGAACACCAGCCCTTCCGGGAGGTCGGTCCGTTCCACGCCCAGATAGAACGCCCCGCTGCTCTGGCTGAAACCGCCGGCGCTCACCGTATAGCGGCCCGGCTGCAGCGGAGCGACCAGGCGCGAATTGGTGCTGTTGCCGCCGTCGTCGTCTTCCAGTTCCACGCCGTTGCCGCTCAGGCCCAGCACGGTGTCGAAGGCGTCCGATTCCAGGTTGAGGGTGTACAGGCCGGGCTTGTCGACCTGCAGCGAATAGGTGTGGCGGGAGTCGACCAGCCAGTCGGCGATGCGCTTGCCGGCGGCCAGCGGCTGGCCGTCATAGGCGACGATCGGCGTGGCGGTGAGCTGGAACGGGCCATAGGCGTTGGCATCGGCACCGCTGACGGCGACGAGGTATTGCCCGGCCTTGTCTGCGCGCAGGCTGAGCCGGGCGCTGTCGCCGCAGTCGCAGCTGGACCCGGAGCCGGATCGGCTGACCAGCAGGTCGCGATGGAAAACGGCGAGGCTGCCCTTCAATGGGCCATCGAGTTTCAGCGACACCGCCTGGCCGGCGGCCAGTTGCAGGCTGAACAACTGGCTGCGGCTGCCGTCGCTGTAGTTCAGCGCGGCGGCGGACGTGATTTCGCCGGAGACTTCGCCGTTGCTGGCGAGCGGACGGGCGGCGGGGGCGGCGTGAACGGTGGCATTCAGGCCGGTGGCGATGGCGAGGGTCAGCAATCCTGCTGCAAGTCGCTTCACTTTGGTTTTTCCTTGGTCTGGAACGGGGGAAACAGGGCCGGCACCGAGCGCGTCGCGCACGACGCTCCGGGAGTGGCCCAGGGGGAGTCGAACGGCCGGCAGGCGCGCGCCCGCCGGCCGGAGACGATCAGTTCGCTACCGCCGCTGCCGCGGCTTCGGCCGCCGCATCGGCGGCATCCTTGCGGTTGCTGTTGGCCGGTGCGGCCATGTCGGCGCCGAGGTCGCTGGTCTCCAGTTCGAACACGCCCTGCTGGCTGCCGAAGCTGGAGACGGTCACGGTGTAGCGGCCCGCGCCCATGTGCAGGGTCAGGCGGGCATTGGTGCCATTGCCGCCGTCGTCGTCCTCGGCATCGATGCCGGGTCCGCTGATGCGCAGCACCGAATCGAAGTTATCGGCGATGGCGTCGAACTGCAGGTGGCGCGCACTGTCCAGGTTGAGCACGAAGCTGCGGCGGCCGCGCGAATCGACCATGCCCTGCGCGGTCTGGCCGATGGTCAGGGCGCTGCCGTCGCGGATGACCAGATCCTTGTCGACCGGGGTCAGGCCGACCTTCAGCTTGAACGAACCGGTGCTGCCGTTCAGCGACGAGGCGCCGATGGTGTAGTCGCCCGGCTCCAGGTAGGCGCGGATGCGGGCGTTGAGGTTGTTGCCGCTGTCGTCGTCCTCGATGTCGACGTTGCGGCCGGTCAGGTGCAGGTAGGAGTCCAGCGTTCCCGACTCCATGCCGATGGTGTAGATGCCGGCCTTGTCCACCTTGAACTTGTATTCCTGCTTGTCGCCCATCAGCCAGTCGATGGCTTCGCTGTCGGCGCCCAGCGGCTTGCCGTCGTACGGGGTGACCGCGCTGCTCTTGAGCTTGAACGGGCCGAACGAATCCGAACCGGCGCTGTTCACCGCGACCAGGTAGGTACCGTCCTTGGGCGCCTTGAACGCCAGGCTGACGTCGCCCGGACCGGCTTCGCCCTCGTAGCCACGCGCCGAGGCGGTGGCCAGCAGGCTCTGCCCATCGAATACCGACAGCTGGCCGTTGAGCGAACCGCCCAGTTCCAGGGCGACGGCCTGGCCGCTCTTGAGGGTGACCTTGTAGCCCTGGTGGCGGCTGCCATCGTTGTAGTTCAGGCGGCTGGAGGAGGTGATTTCACCGGAGACGCTGTCGCCCACGGCAAGGCTGGGGGCATTGTCGGCAGCGCCGCCACCGGGCTTCTGGCAGGCGGCCAGGGCCAGGGTGAGCAGGGAAAGGGCGGCGAACAGGCGGGGGGGGCGTGTATTCAAGCGAGAGTCCTTATCGGTTGAAAGGGCCGCGCGGGGGCACGGCTGGCCGGGATTCTAACGGCAAGCGCCGGCCGCTCCGTGAGAACCCGGCCCGCTTCCCGCATCGCCGACGAGGCGGGTGCGCGATGCTAGAATTGCCGGCTTGTCCGCACCTGCATGGACCGACCATGATCGAACTGAATCCCATCCGCCAGCGAATCGCCGATCTGACCGATCGCGTGGTCTCGCTCAGGGGGTATCTTTGACTACGACGTCAAGAAAGAACGTCTTGAGGAAGTAACCCGGGAGCTGGAAAACCCGGACATCTGGAACAACGCCGAATACGCGCAGAACCTGGGCCGCGAGCGCTCCCTGCTGGAGAAGACCGTGGTCGGCATCGCCAACGTGCTCGATGGCATGGCCGAATGCGGCGAACTGCTGGACCTGGCCGAGAGCGAGCAGGACGAGGACACCGCGCTGGCCGTGGTCGCCGACCTGGACAAGTACCAGGCGCAGATCGAGAAGCTGGAATTCCAGCGCATGTTCTCCGGGCAGATGGATTCGGCCAACGCCTTCGTCGACATCCAGGCCGGTGCCGGTGGCACCGAAGCCCAGGACTGGGCCGAAATCCTGCTGCGCATGTACCTGCGCTGGGCCGAAAGCCGCGGCTGGAAGGCGGAGCTGATGGAAGTCTCCGGCGGCGACGTGGCCGGCATCAAGTCGGCGACCTTCCGGGTGGAAGGCGATTTCGCCTATGGCTGGCTGAAGACCGAGATCGGCGTGCACCGGCTGGTGCGCAAGAGCCCGTTCGATTCGGACAACCGCCGCCACACCAGCTTCACCTCGGTGTTCGTGTCGCCGGAAGTGGACGACAGCATCGACATCGACATCAACCCGGCGGATTTGAAGACCGACGTCTATCGTTCTTCCGGTGCCGGCGGCCAGCACGTCAACAAGACCGAATCGGCGGTGCGCATCACCCACGTGCCGACCAACACGGTGGTGGCCTGCCAGACCGAGCGCAGCCAGCACGCCAACCGCGACCGCGCGATGAAGATGCTGGCGGCCAAGCTGTACGAGCTGGAAGTGCAGAAGCGCAACGCCGAGCGTGACGCGCTGGAAGCCACCAAGTCCGACATCGGCTGGGGCAGCCAGATCCGCAACTACGTGCTGGACCAGAGCCGCATCAAGGACCTGCGCACCGGCATCGAGCGCAGCGACACGCAGAAGGTGCTGGACGGCGACCTGGACGAATTCGTCGAGGCCAGCCTCAAGTCCGGCCTGGAAGCCGGCTCCAAACGCATCGACGCGTAAGAACGGCGCGGCCGCTGGTGCGGCCGTGCCCATTCGCTCTACCGCCCGTCCATCGGCATGATGGCCGGGCCTGTTTCCTCCCCCCGCAACCACCCAAGCCAACGCCATGAACGACCAGACCCCCGCGCAGCAGCCCCCCGCCGACGAGAACAGCCTCATCGCCGAGCGCCGCGCGAAACTCACGGCGCTGCGCGGGCAGGGGATCGCCTACCCGAACGACTTCCGCCGCCAGCACTTCGCCGGTGCGCTGCTGGAAGAGTTCGATGGCAAGGACGGCGAGAAGAAGGAGCAGTGGAGCGCCGAGGCGCTGGAAGCCTCGGGCCGCACGGTGAAGATGGCCGGCCGGTTGATGGCCAAGCGGATCATGGGCAAGGCCAGCTTCGCCCAGATCCAGGACGAATCCGGCCGCATCCAGCTGTTCCTGCAGGCCACCGCGCTGGACGAGGCCTATGCCGCGTTCAAGGGCTGGGACGTGGGCGACATCATCGCCGTCGAAGGCGGCCTGACCCGCACCAAGACCGGCGAGCTGTCGGTCAAGGCCACCGCCCTGCGCCTGCTGACCAAGTCGCTGCGCCCGCTGCCGGACAAGTGGCACGGCCTGGCCGACGTCGAGCAGCGCTACCGCCAGCGCTACGTGGACCTGATCGTGACCCCTGAGTCGCGCGAGGTGTTCATCAAGCGCTCCAAGATCATCCGCGCCATGCGCGCCTGGCTGGACGCGCGCGACTTCCTCGAAGTCGAGACGCCGATGATGCATTACATCCCCGGCGGCGCCACCGCCAAGCCGTTCACCACCCACCACAACGCGCTGGACCTGGACCTGTACCTGCGCGTGGCGCCGGAGCTGTACCTCAAGCGGCTGGTGGTCGGCGGCCTGGAGCGCGTGTACGAGATCAACCGCAACTTCCGCAACGAGGGCGTGAGCACCCGCCACAATCCGGAATTCACCATGATGGAGCTGTACGAGGCTTATGCCACGTACAACGAGGTCATGGACCTGACCGAGGGCGTGATCCGCGACGTGGCGCAGCAGGTGCTGGGCACCACCACGGTGGAATGGGATGGCGCGACCATCGACCTGGCCCCCGCCTTCCGCCGCTGGCGCATGGACGAGGCGGTACGCCACCACAACCCGGAGATCAGCGCGGCCGACTGCACCGACCGCGACGCGCTGCTGGGCCACTGCGGGCGGCTGAAGATCAAGGTCAAGCCGTCGTGGGGCTGGGGCAAGCTGCTGCTGGAGATCTTCGAGGCCACGGTCGAGCACACACTGGTGCAGCCGACCTTCATCACCGATCACCCGGTCGAGGTCTCGCCGCTGGCCCGGGCCAGCGATGCCGGTCCGGGCTATACCGACCGCTTCGAACTGTTCATCAACGGCAAGGAGATCGCCAACGGCTTCTCCGAGCTGAACGACCCGGAAGACCAGGCCGCGCGCTTCCAGGCGCAGGTGGAGGCCAAGCAGGGCGGCGACGACGAGGCCATGCATTTCGATGCCGATTACATCCGCGCATTGGAATACGGCATGGCGCCGACCGGTGGCCTGGGCATCGGCATCGACCGCCTGGTGATGCTGCTGACCGGCCGCGGCTCGATCCGCGACGTGCTGCTGTTCCCGTACATGCGCCCGGAAAACTGACCGCGGCAGGTCGTACCGGTCCCCGTGAAGGGCGCGCGAGGACCCTCGTCCGCGCGCCGGTGTATTGCAGGGCCGGCGCATGCGGTTGATGATGCGATGTCCGCCGGATCGCGCCCTCAGGGGCCGGTGAGGAGGCGCGGCGTGCCGGGAGCCTCCCTTCCCGGCAACAGCGGTTTCATCGGACAGACAGTCACATGCGCTTGGAAATCGTCATCGTCGACGACCAGACATCGGCCCGCAGCATGGTGCGGCACGTGCTGGAAGACATCTCGCCGGAACTGGGCGTGCACGACTTCGCCGATCCGCTGGAGGCGCTGGCCTGGTGCCAGTCGCACGAGACCGACCTGCTGCTGCTCGACTACCGCATGCCGAACATGGACGGCCTGGAGTTCGCGCAGCGCTTCCGGCGCCTGCCCGGCAACCGCGACGTGCCCATCGTGCTGATCACCGTGGTCGGCGACGAACCGCTGCGGCAGAGCGCGCTGGAAGCCGGGGTCATCGACTTCCTGGTCAAGCCGATCCGCCCGCGCGAACTACGCGCCCGCTGCAACAACCTGCTGCAGCTGCGCCGCCACAGCCAGAGCGTGCGCCAGCGTGCGCTGTCGCTGGAACAGCGGCTGCTGGCGAGCATGCACGAGGTCGAGGAGCGCGAACGCGAGACCCTGTCGCGGCTGGCGCGCGCCATCGAGTACCGCGACGCCGGCACCAGCGCCTTCCTGGAGCGCATGGCCCATGTCGCCGGACTGATCGCCGATGAGCTCGGCCTGCCCAGCGAGGACGTGCGCACCATCGAGATGGCCGCGCCGCTGCACGACATGGGCAAGATCGCCATCCCCGATTCCATCCTGCTCAAGTCCGGCAAGCTGGACGAGGAGGAGATGGTGGTCATGCGCCGCCACCCGCGCATCGGCCACGAACTGCTCAGCGGCAGCAACAACCGCTTCATCCAGATGGGCGCGACCATCGCCCTGCGCCACCACGAACGCTACGACGGCAGCGGCTACCCCGATGGCCTCGTCGGCGATGCGATCCCGCTGGAGGCGCGCATCGTCGCGGTGGCCGACGTGTTCGACGCGCTGCTGTCGCCGCGCCCCTACAAGGAAGCCTGGTCGATGGACGCCGCGCTGGCCTATCTCTATGCCCAGCGCGGGCGCCTGTTCTGCCCGCGCTGCGTCGATGCGCTGCTGCAGGCGAGGGAACGGCTGGAGGAAGTCTGCGCACGCTATTCGGCCGCCTTCCCGAGACCGGAAGCCTGAAATGACGAACGCGTTCGCCTGGCTCCGGCAACGCCTGCGGCAACGCGGGGACAGCGAGCACGCGCAGGCGCTGGTGCGCATCGTGATGATCGCGCTGATCCTGTGCTACGTGCTGTTGTCGGCCGGCCGCTGGAGCCTGCCGCCGGCGCAGCTGCGGCTGGTGATCGCGCTGATCCTGATCGCGCAGGGCCTGTCGCTGGCGCTGATGGGCTGGCTGCTGTGGAAGCCCGGGCGTTCGGACCTGCGCCGCATTCTCGGCATGGTCGACGACTACGCACTGATGTCGGCGGCGATGAGCACCATCGGCGAGCCGATGGCCTGCATCTACGTGGTGGTGATGTGGGTGACCGTCGGCAACGGCATGCGTTTCGGCAACCGCTACCTGATGCTCGCGGTGGTCATGGCCACCGCCAGTTTCGGCATCACCCTGGCCCTGAGCGACTACTGGCAACGCAACCTGGGCCTGGGCATCGGCCTGCTGGTCGGGCTGGCGGCGATCCCGCTGTATTTCTCCAGCCTGCTGCGGCAGCTGACCGAGGCCATGGCCGAAGCGCGCCGCGCCAGCGACGCCAAGAGCCGCTTCCTGGCCAACATGAGCCATGAGTTCCGCACGCCGCTCAACGGCCTGTCGGGCATGACCGAACTGCTCGCCACCACCCGCCTGGACGAGGAGCAGCGCGAGTGCCTGGGCACGATCCAGGCCTCGGCACGGACCCTGCTGGCGCTGGTGGAGGAAGTGCTGGACATATCCGCCATCGAGGCCGGCAAGCTGCGCATCAGCGCGCAGGACTTCTCGCTGGCCGAGCTGGTCCAGTCGATCGGCCTGATCCTGGGGC
This sequence comes from Stenotrophomonas sp. PS02297, assembly GCF_029959705.1. Classification (NCBI taxonomy): domain Bacteria; kingdom Pseudomonadati; phylum Pseudomonadota; class Gammaproteobacteria; order Lysobacterales; family Lysobacteraceae; genus Stenotrophomonas; species Stenotrophomonas sp. PS02297. The sequence continues at coordinate 14,812 of NZ_JASCOS010000018.1, forward strand.
CGCAGGCGCGCGCCAAGCGGCTGGACTACCGGGTATTCGTGGAGTCCGGCGTGCCCGACGGGCTGCATGGCGATGTCGGCCATCTGCGCCAGATCCTGCTCAACCTGGCCGGCAACGCGGTCAAGTTCACCGATCAGGGCCAGGTGGAGATCCGCGTCTCGGTGAGTCCGTCCGGGGAGGATGGGCCGCTGCGGCTGCGCTTCGAGATCCTCGATACCGGCATCGGCGTGGCGCCTTCGTTGCGTCCGCGGTTGTTCGACGCATTCGAGCAGGCCGATGTTTCCATGGCCCGGCGCCACGAGGGCACCGGATTGGGCACGGCGATCGCCAAGGGCCTGGCCCAGGCGATGGGCGGCCAGATCGGCTATCGCGAGAACCTGCCGGTCGGCAGCTGCTTCTGGGTGGAGCTGCCGCTGGGCCGGGCCGCGCTGGCGGCGGCCGATGGCGAGGCGGCCGCGGCGGCCGAACCGCTGGCGGTCGAAGACCCGGGCAATGTCATCGCCTTCACCGATCCGTTCCGCCGCCACCGCGCGCGCGTGCGCAGCCTGGACATCCTGGTCGCCGACGACCACGAAGCCAACCGCATGGTGCTGCAGCGGCTGCTGCAGAAGGCCGGCCACCGCGTCACCTGCGTGCATGGCGCCGAGCAAGCGCTGGATGCGATGGCCGCGCGCGATTTCGACGTGGCCATCACCGACCTGCACATGCCGGGCATGAGCGGGCTGGACCTGCTCAGGCAACTGCGGGTGATGCAGGCCGGCGGCGGCGCGCGCACGCCGGTGGTGATCCTCAGCGCCGACGTCACGCCCGAGGCGATCCAGCGCTGCAACCAGGCCGGCGCGCACGCGTTCATGGCCAAGCCGGTGGTGGCGGCCAGGCTGCTGGAAACCATGGCCGACATCGCCAGCGGCGCCGCTGCCGGCAGCCGCGACATGGCCGCGGTGGTTCCCGCCGTCATCGATGGCGATGCCGTGCTCGACACCGGCGTGCTCGACGAACTGGCGGCGCTGGGCATGGGCAAGGGCTTCGAGCGCGAGTTCGTGCGCCAGTGCCTGGAGGACCTGGAAAGCGGGATCGGCGCCTTGCCCGGCGATGCGCAGGCGCAGGACTGGACGCGGATGCGCGAGCACGCCCACGCGATCAAGGGCGTGGCCGCCAACCTTGGGTTGCTGAAAGTCGCCCGGCAGGGGGGAGAGCTGATGCGCATGGCCGACTGGCAACTCAAGGGCGAATGGAAGCCGCTGCACGCGCGCATCGGTGCCGCGCTGCAGGAGGGACGCCAGGCGCTGGACGCGCGCGCGCGCGGGCGCGCGCAGTCGCACGACGATGTGACCGGCTGAGGTCCATCGCCGCCCAGGCTCGGCTCAACCGCGCACCTGTCCGCTGCGGCGGGTCTGCGCCTTGACCAGCCGGTCCATGGTGCGCAGCGACTTCTCGTCCAGCGCCAGCGCCGCATCGACCCACACCCGGGTGATGTCCAGCAGCTCCTGGTAGTCGACCCGGTTGGAGATGCCGCGCACCGCGTTCATCGCCAGGTACGACTGCGGGATGCGCTGCTGCTGGCGGATCAGGTCGTTCACCGCCTGCTCGCCCTGGCCGCGCGGCACCAGGATGTCGACCACGCCCATGGCGTGCATTTCCTCGGCCGTGTGCACGCGGCCTTCCAGGATGATGCGCTCGGCCAGCTGCGGCGACACGCGGCGGCTCAGGAAGTTGTACGCGCCCATGCCCGGGAACAGGCCGAACAGGACCTCCGGCAGCCCCATGCCCACGCCTTCCTCGGCGACGATGGTGTGGCAGGACAAGGCCATTTCCAGGCCGCCGCCGAGCGCGTCGCCCTGCAGCAGGGCGATGGTGCGGAAGCTGCCGTCCAGGCCGGCGTGGAAGCGGTATACGCCGTCGATGCAGCTGCGCGCATAGCGCAGCAGGCCTTCGCCGTCGCGTGCGCGGATCAGGCCGGAGAACACATCCAGGTCGCCGCCGAGATTGAACGCGTCGGCCGCGGACGCCAGCACCAGGTGGCGCAGGTGTCCGGACCGGGCCTGCGGAGCGCCGGTGATGCCATCCAGGTAGGCATGCATCTCGGTCATCAGCGGCTTGCGGAAGCAGGGGCGCACGCCGGGGCCTGCGTCGGCATGCATGTGCAGCCAGTGCACGTCGCTGGCCGCGTCGTCGTGCACGCGGATGGTGGAGTAGGGGGTGGCGGGGGCGCCGACAGGCAGCAGTTCGATCGCATTCATGGGCTGGGTCCTTGCAGGAGGCCCGCGGAATCGGAAGCGTGGGCGGCGGGCCGGACGCTGGCACTCCGCGATCCTACACGCGGTACCAGTCCCGTGAATGCGCGAAGGCCCCGCCGGAGCCGGCGGGGCCTTCACGGGGACGGCTGGACAGGCCGGCTTCAGCCGGTCGGCGGCGCGTCGCGCAGTTCGCGGCGCAGGATCTTGCCGACGTTGGTCTTGGGCAGTTCCTTGCGGAACTCGACGATGCGCGGGTGCTTGTAGCCGGTCAGGTTGGCGCGGGCGAACTCCTTCACCTGCTCCTCGGTCAGGTTCGGGTCCTTCCTGACGATCACCACCTTGACCACCTCGCCGGACTTCTCGTTCGGCACGCCGACCGCGGCTACTTCCAGCACGCCCGGCATCATCGCGATCACGTCCTCCACTTCGTTCGGGTACACGTTGAAGCCGGAGACCAGGATCATGTCCTTCTTGCGGTCGACGATGTAGAAGAAGCCCTTCTCGTCCATGCGCGCCATGTCGCCGGTGTGCAGCCAGCCGTCGGCATCCATCGCCTTGGCGGTCTCGTCCGGGCGGTGCCAGTAGCCCTTCATCACCTGCGGGCCGCGGATGCACAGCTCGCCGACTTCGCCGGTGGCGACCATGTTGCCGTCGTCGTCCTTCACGCAGGCGTCGGTGGAGGGAATCGGCAGGCCGATGGCGCCGTTGTACTCGGCCAGGTCCAGCGGGTTGATGCAGGCCGCCGGCGAAGTCTCGGTCAGGCCGTAGGCTTCCACCAGGGTGGTGCCGGTGATCTTCTTCCAGCGCTCGGCCACCGCACGCTGCACCGCCATGCCGCCGCCCAGGGTGACCTTGAGCGCGGAGAAATCCACGTCCTCGAAGCCGGGCGTGTTGAGCAGGCCGTTGAACAGCGTGTTGACGCCGGTGATGGCGGTGAAGCGGTTGTTGCGCAGCTCCTTGACGAAGCCCTTCATGTCGCGCGGGTTGGTGATCAGGTAGTTCAGGCCGCCCAGCTTCATGAAGACCAGGCCGTTCGCCGTCAGCGCGAAGATGTGGTACAGCGGCAGCGCGGTGATGATCACTTCCTCGCCCGGCTTGACTCCCGAGGCCGAGATCCACGCCGAGGCCTGCTGCATGTTCGCCACCAGGTTGCGGTGGGTCAGCATGGCGCCCTTGGCCACCCCGGTGGTGCCGCCGGTGTACTGCAGGAAGGCGATGTCGTCGTGGCTGACGTCCACCGGCGGCAGCGCATGGCGCGCGCCCAGGCGCAGCGCCTCGCGGAAGCGGACCGCACCGTGGATGCGGTAGTCCGGCACCATCTTCTTCACGTACTTGAGCACGAAGTTGACGATCGCGCCCTTGGGGAAGCCGAGCATGTCGCCCAGGCCGGTGGTGACCACCTGCTTGACCGGCGTATCGGCGATGACCTGCTGCACGGTGTCGCCGAAGTTGTCCACCACCACCAGCACCGAGGCGCCGGCATCCACCAGCTGGTGCTTGAGTTCGCGGGCGGTATACAGCGGGTTGACGTTCACCACGGTCAGGCCGGCGCGCAGGATGCCGAAGGTGGCGATCGGGTACTGCAGGCAGTTGGGCATCATCACCGCGACGCGGTCGCCCTTCTTCAGCTGCAGCTCGCCCAGCAGGTAGCTGGCGAACTGCGTGACCAGGGCATCGGCCTGCCCGTAGGTCAGCACCTTGCCGAAATTGGAGTAGGCGGGACGGTCGCGGAACTTGGCCACGGAGGCATCGAACACCGCGGCCACGGAGCGGAATTCATCGACGTCGATCTCGGCCGGCACGCCGGCGGGATAACTCTGCAGCCAGGGACGTTCCTGATTCATCTTCCCCTCCAGGAAATGGTTTGTGGTCTAGTTGGCATGGGCGGCCGTCCGCCGATGGCGGCCGTCACCGCAGCATACCGTCCAGAATGGAAAAGGCGAAGGGAGCGATGATCCGAACGGTCCTCAACTGCGCGCGTATTGCGCTGATCGTGCTGGCCCTGGCCGCGTGCGCGCGGCAGGCGCCCGAGCAGCGCCTGCGCCAGGCCGTGGCGCAGATGCAGGAAGCCGTGGAGCAGGGCAGGCCCAGGGACTTCATGGCCGACGTCGCCGACGACTTCATCGGTAACGATGCCCTGGACCACGCTGGACTGGATCGGCTGCTGCGCGGCCAGCTGCTGCTCAACGCCAAGGTCGGCATCCGCACCGGACCGTTGCAGGTGGAGATGGGGCAGGGCGATACCGCGACGGTCCGCTTCGGCGTGCTGCTGACCGGCGGCGACGGCCGTTTCCTGCCCGAGCGCGGGCAACTACAGCAGGTGACCAGCCAGTGGCGCGAGCGCGATGGCCGGTGGCAGGTCTACAGCGCCAGCTGGGTGCCTGCCGTGGAATAGATCCGCCCCCTCTTGCCCGCGGGGGAGGGAGGCATGCGCACCATCGGTCCGCTGTCCCTTGAAGGTTCCCGCGTCGGGACAGGAATCCGCGCACCGGGCGGGAGTCGAAGCGGCCGCTGCGGCGATGCGCGGCAATCCGCGATTCCGTCCCCCCCGGGGAATGCTCTGGCCGGACACCTGCGTCATGGATCCTACCGGCCTGGACGTTTCCCCGCGGGCGGCGCCTGCTCATTCCACCGCTATCTGCCCGCCGCCAGCTCCTTGCCGGACCACACCCTTCGGTTCCACCCTCGGACAGCTACCTGAATGGAGGCCCCGCGAGGCACCGTGTCGTCATGCGCCAATCGCGCAGGCCTGTTTATGCTGCCCGCGCAAATCACGCTGGCATGGCCGGCCCTAGACGGAGATTCCCCGATGAGCACCCGCACCGTTATCCGCACTCTTTCCATCGGCCTGGTGACCGCCGCCGTGCTGTCGGCCTGCGCTACTGGCGGCTCCTATGTACAGAGCGACCCGTACGGCAACCAGACCCAGCAGCAGAACCGCACCGGCAAGGGGGCGCTGATCGGCGCGGCCATCGGTACCGCCGCCGGACTGCTCAGCGGCAGCAGCGCCACCGAGCGCCGCCAGCACGCGATGATCGGCGCAGGCATTGGCGCGCTGGGCGGCGCGGCCGTCGGCAACTACCAGGACCGCCAGGAACGCGCCCTGCGCGAGCGCACCGCCAACACCGGCATCGACGTCCAGCGCCAGGGCGACAACATCACCCTGAACCTGCCCGACGGCATTACCTTCGACTTCAACAAGACCACACTCAAGCCTCAGTTCTATGGCGCCCTCAACGGCGTGGCCTCGACCCTGGCCGAGTACAACCAGACCATGATCGAAGTGGTCGGCCACACCGACAGCATCGGCACCGACGCGGTCAACAACCGCATCTCCAAGGAACGCGCCGACGCCGTGGCCGCCTATCTGGCCGCGCAGGGCGTGCAGCGCGAACGCATCGAGACCCTGGGCGCCGGCAAGAACTACCCGATCGCCAGCAACGATACCGACGCCGGCCGCGCGCAGAACCGCCGCGTCGAGATCCGCGTGATCCCGCTGCGTTCGTGACCCGGCCTTAGTCCCGGTCCTGGAAGAGCCGCGCAAGCGGCTCTTTCTTTTTGTGGATTCCCGCCAGGGCACGAAGCCGCGGCCGGCACGGCAGGCGTGATTGCCGGACAGATGATCCCGGGGCGCACGATGCGCTGTAGCGCAGGGCAACGCCCGGCGAGGCTTGGCCGGTAATGCTCCAGCGGGGCGTTGCCCCGCTCTACAGAAGAGGGGCGCTGCTGTTCTGTAGCGCCGGGCAACGCCCGGCGGGGTTTGGCCGGTAATGCTCCAGCGGGGCGTTGCCCCGCTCTACAGAAGAGGGGGGCGCTGCTGCCCTGTAGCGCCGGGCAACGCCCGGCGGGGTTTGGCCGGTAATGCTCCAGCGGGGCGTTGCCCCCGCTCTACAGAAGAGGGGCGCTGCTGCCCTGTAGCGCCGGGCAACGCCCGGCGGGGCCTCGCCGGGGACGCTCCGGCGCGGGGTTGTCCCGTGATCAGCGACGGGCAGGTTTCTTCTCCGTTTGTCCGGCAGTGCTGTGGGGGAGCGCCGTGCGGCTCAGCCCAGGTCCTCGGCGATCACCACGCTGTTGCGGCCATTGCCCTTGGCCAGGTACAGCGCCGCGTCGGCGCGCGAGAACCAGTCCTGCCAGTACTGCTCGCCGGCATACATCGCCGCGCCCAGCGAGATGGTGATGCCGCCGCCGGGGCCATGCAGGGATTGCTGCACCGATTCGCGCACCCGCTCGGTGAAGCTGGCCAGCGCGTCGCGGCTGCCGGCCTCGGCCAGGATCACGAACTCCTCGCCGCCGAAGCGGAATACCTTGTCCTGCTCGCGCAGCTCCAGCCGCAGGATCGCCGCCAGCTCGACCAGCGCATTGTCGCCGGCGGTATGGCCGTAGTGGTCGTTGACGTCCTTGAAGTGGTCGATGTCCAGGATCACCAGGGCATGCCGGAACCGGCCCTGGCGGGCGCTGCCGATCTCCTGCACCAAGGTCTTTTCCAGCGCACGGCGGTTGGGCAGGCCGGTCAGCTCGTCCAGCGAGGCCAGCAGCTCCAGCCGTGTACGATCGCCCTGCAGGCGCCGCGAGAAGCGGAAGCCGAAGCCCAGGATCAGCGCGATCACCACCAGCGCCTGGATATCCAGCGCCGGCGTGCGCAGCACGCCCGGCATCGCCAGCAGGCCGGCCACCATCACCAGGTTCGCCGGGGTGGCGATGCGGTTGTGGACCAGGAAGAAGTTGACCATCAACGCCAGCAGCGACCAGGGCAGGGCGCGGTGGCCCAGTTCGCCCACGGCCAACAGGCAGCCGGCCACGTTCGACAGGCACAACAGCAGGCCGGCGCTGGACAACTGCGCAGTGCGCTTGTGTACCAGCCAGGTCGCCACCGCGGCCGGCGCCGCGCAGGCCAGCGCGGCCAGCATCTGCAGCGGCAGGCGGTGCCATGCCAGCCAGCCGGCGAACACCAGCAGCGCCAGCGTGGCGACCGGGGCGATGGTACGCAGCGGCACGCTGCGCAGTTCGCGCGGCAGCGAGGGAATCGTCGGAGGTCCGGCGGCGGGTTTCATGACTGCGCAACATAGCAAGGAAGGTGGCAATCAATCCTTCACTCAGTGCGCACCTTCGGCTTGTCTTCCGCCGCCGCCCCTCCGGATGCCCGGCCATGCCGGCCGTGGCCTGGCCCCGCGGGTGGGCGACCCCTTGCTTATGGCCCATCCGCCGGCAGCGGGCGCGGTGCTAGATTCGGCCGCTACCGGCTTCCATGCCGGCGTCTTTCCAGCGCATGAGGGAAACCATGAGCGTCCGTTGCACTGCCTGGTCCGCGGTACTCGCCGCGACCGCCACCACCTTGTTGGCCAGCATGCCCGCGCATGCCGAATACGCCAAGCCGCCGGCCGAGCTGCTGAAGGTGCTGACCGCACCGCCACCGCCGGCGCCCAGCGTCGACCCCACCGGCAGGCGCCTGCTGCTGACCACCAGCCAGACCTATCCGTCCATCGCCCGCGTCGCCCGGCCCTATCTGAAGCTGGCCGGCCTGCGCCTGGAGCCCGGCAACCGCAGCCGCCATGACACCCCGGGCGGCTACGGCATTCCGGCCTGCGTGGCCGATTTCACCCTGGTGGACATCGGCAGCGGCAAGGAAACCCGCGTGCCGCTGCCGAAGGACGCCTGCGCCGGTGGCGCGCTGTGGTCGCCGGACGGCCAGCGTTTCGCCTTCCAGAACGTCGTCGCCGATTCGGTGCAGCTGTGGGTGGGCGACGCCGCCAGCGGCCAGGTCCGGCAGGTTGCGGGGGCGCGCCTGAACCCCATGTTCGGCAGCACCGTGCAGTGGCTGGACGGCGGCAACCGCCTGCTGGTCAAGCTGGTGCCTGCCAACCAGGGCCCGGCGCCGGCAGGCGATGACGTGTATGGCCCGGACGTGCAGGAATCGCTCGGCGCCAAGGGCGTGAGCAGCACCTACGAAACCCGCGACACCCTGGCCAGCGAACACGACGAACGCCTGTTCGCCTACTACGGCCAGTCGCAGCTGGCGGTGGTCGAGGCCGCATCCGGCAAGGTGAGCCCGGTCGGTGCGCCGCAGCTGTACAACGGCGTCAACGGCGCGCCCGACGGCGTGCACGTGCTCACCCAGACCCTCAAGCCGCCGTTCTCGCACGCGGTCACCTACCAGCGTTTCGCCTACGACGTGGACGTGCTCGATGTGGCCACCGGCAAGAGCGTGCGCATCGCCGCGCTGCCGCTGGCCGAGCGGGTGCCGGTGCATGGCGTGCCGGAAGGCCCGCGCGATTTCGACTGGCGCGCCACCGACCCGGCCACCCTGGTCTGGGCCGAGGCGTTGGACAAGGGCGACTGGAACGTCAGCGTGCCGCAGCGCGACAGGCTGATGCTGCAGTCCGCACCGTTCACCGCAGCGCCGCGCGAGATCGCCCGCACCACCCAGCGCTATGCCGGCCTGGAATGGACCGCGCGCCCGCAGCGCAGCTTCCTGCACGAATACGACGAGAACCGCCACTGGCAACAGACCCGCATCGTCGACATCGATGATCCGAAACAGGAAGCGCGCCTGCTGTGGGACCTTTCCAGCGACGAGCTGTACGGCGACCCGGGCAGCTTCGTCTACCAGCGCCTGCCCAGCGGCGCGGTGGTCGTGCGCGAAGAGGACGGCAAGGTGTTCCTGCGCGGGCAGGGCGCATCGCCGCAGGGCGACCGCCCGTTCCTCGACCGCCTGGACCTGGCCACGCTCAAGAGCGAGCGCCTGTTCCGCAGCGCCCCCGACGCCTACGACCAGTTCCTCGGCTTCACCGCCGCGCCGGGCCGCTACCTCACCTGGCACCAGTCGGTGATCGATCCGCCCAACGCCTGGCTGCGCGAACTGGGTGCGCGCGACGCCGCGGCGAAGGAAGGCGAAGCGCAGTACGCGGCCGACGGCCGTGCGCTGACCCACATCGCCGACCCCACCCCCGAAGTGCGGCAGATCCAGAAGAAGCTGGTCACCTACAAGCGCGCCGACGGCATCGACCTGTCCTTCACCCTGTACACCCCGCCGGGCTACAAGGAAGGCCAGCGCCTGCCGGCCATCCTCTACGCCTATCCGGCCGACTTCGCCAACAGCGCGCAGGCCGGGCAGGTGTCCGGCTCGCAGCAGACCTTCACCCGCCTGGCGCCGTACCGGCTGATGCTGCTGGCCGGCTACGCCATCATCGACAACGCCTCGTTCCCCATCGTCGGCGACCCGAAGAGCGCCTACGACACCTACCTGGAACAGCTCACCGCCGACGCCAAGGCCGCGGTGGACAAGGCGGTGGAACTGGGCGTGGTGGACCGCAACCGCATCGGCGTCACCGGCCACAGCCACGGCGGGCTGATGACCGCCAACCTGATCGCCCACACCGACCTGTTCAAGGCCGGCGTGGCTACCAGCGGCTCGTACAACAAGACCTTCACCCCGTTCGGCTTCCAGAACGAGCGCCGCTCGGTATGGCAGGCGCAGGACGTGTACCTGAAGGCCTCGCCGTACTTCTACGCCGACAGGATCAAGCTGCCGCTGCTGCTGGTGCATGGCGAGGACGACGCCAATCCCGGCACCGAACCGTTCCAGTCGCGCAAGCTCTACCAGGCCATCCGCGGCAACGGCGGCACCACCCGCCTGGTGATGCTGCCGCACGAACCGCACTGGTACACCGCGCTGGAATCCAACGAACAGCTGGTGGCCGAAATGCTGGCCTGGTTCGACCGCTACGTGAAGAACGCGCCGGCGGCTTCGTCCAAGTGAGCCGAAGGTGAGTTGATCGATCAACAGGAAGAAGCCCGCGCAAGCGGGCTTCTTTCTTTCCACGTGTTGGCGGATTGGGTTGCACGAATAAAGCCAGCGGCGTGCGCTGGTGGTTGAATCACTGCTGCCCGGGACCGCCTGCTCGCCCTTCTTGCCATGGCTGATCAACAACACCCCGTTGCCGACTGCCACCTGCAGCCATCGCCCACTGCAAACCCGCAATGCTCCAGCCAGCGCCGGACAAACGAAGCCTGCGCACCGCACAGCCGATGATCTGCTCACCGTGGCGCGCGGGGCAGTGCAATGGCCCATCGTGCAACGCGTGGGCTGGCGTGCGCGGCCAGGAGTCGCAAGCGGGGGAGGGCGTGCCTGTTGCTGTTCCCTTTGCGGGCATCCTGCACATTCAAGCGTGGTGCGTCGGCTTGATGACGGGAACGTCGATGGAACGCTTGAAAAGGCTGCTGTCGGACTCCCCGTTTCCGTGGGAGTCCACCATGGCGCTGTCGATCGCGATGGCGGACGGTACACGGTTGGCAGACCGGACTGGCGGACCATGCGGTCTCCACGCACCACCTGCCATTTGGTCATGCGCGGAAGGCGCCAGCATCAATGATGGGGGCTGTGCACCTCCGTCTTTCAGGCTGTCAAACCCCGCTGCGGAATTCGCCGTAGCGGGTGAATGGTGCGATCCGCTCTCCAGGGATGCGAATCGGACTTTCCCGCATTGATCCGAAGCAGAAAAAGGCGAGGCGATACCGCTCGGCCGACAGGGCGGAATGACGGTCCGCCGATCGCTTGTTGGCCGGATTCGGCCGACCTAAGATTGCCAGGGCAGTGCCTGATGACGGCCTGGAACCATGGCCGATCACCTTCCGGCCATCGCAGTCCGGACCCGGCAACTGGGGACTGGCCGGCTCTGTCAAAGCAACGCTCATCCGGTGCGACAGGTTCATCGCCTGCCGCTGGCAGGGCATCACCCACCCGATCCACCCAAGCGAGCGATATGAAGAGATTGGCTGCCCTGTTGTTGCTTCTTCCGGCGTTCGTGCTCGCGCATGCGGCCCCTGTACCGGCGCAGGACCTGCATGGGGAAAGGCTGGACGATTTCCTCGGCTACGTGGAAAACAACAATGGCGGCATCGGCAGCCTGACCATTTTCAGGGGCGGCCGCGAGGTCTATGGCAGGAGCTTCGGGCAGAACAACCTGCCTGGCGTTGCCCATGACGGGAACAGCAAGTACCAGATCGCGTCCGTGACGAAGATGGTGACGGCGATACTGGCGTTCAAGCTGATCGAAGACGGGCGATTGAGCCTGGATGACCGCCTGTCCGCCTTCTATCCCGACATGCCGTCGTCGCGGGAAATCACCATCGGGCACCTGCTGGCGCATACCAGCGGCCTGGGGAATTTCGCGATCCGGAACGGCTCGGTCTGGGTGGTCGACGAAGTCGGCCAGCCGCAGATACTGGAGGAGATAAAGCGGCAGGGCACGGCTTTCGAGCCCGGCGAACGCGTCGCTTATTCCAACTCCGCCTACTTCCTGCTGCGGATGATCCTCGAGCAGAAATATGGGCGTGCCTACCATGAGATCGTCGCGCAGGAGATCGCAGAGCCGCTTGGCCTGAGGAATTTCGCCTCGGCAGGATCCCATCCCGCCAACACCTTCAAGTCCTATGCGTTCGCGGGGCAGTGGGGAGAAATCAAGGACATCGCCTACTCCAATGTGATCGGCGTGGGTGACATCGCAAGCACGACGCGGGACATGGGGGCGCTGATCACCGGCCTGTTCCAGTACAGGATCCTGCGCAGGGACACCCTGGAGCAGATGGAGCCGGCCCCGGGCAACGGCTGGGGCCGGGGCCTGGCGGAGTTCACGTACGGAGAGAAGCGCTTTCTGGGCCACGCCGGCGACGTGCTCGGCTCTCATTCGCGGGTCATCTACAACCCGAAGGACGAGGTGGCCATCGCCTACTCGACCAATGGCGAGCGCATTCCGACCAATGCGTTTCTGGAAACCATCGTGGGCATCGTCTATGGCGATGACGTAGCGTTTCCGGAAATAAAGTAGCCGCTCCAGATCCGCAGGACATCCGGCGGGCGCGACCCATCCTTCGGCATGATGGATCGCTGGTGTCGGTCGTAAGCCGGCAATGGGCCCATGGGCAGCAGACGCCATTGCTGGCGCTCACCTCAAGCGCAACGCGACAGCTCGCTTGGCTGCCAGCCGTCATCAGTGCTGAGCCGATGCCGCGCTCTTGCGCTCCAGGCGCGCGGAGTACGGCCGGACCCTTCGCCGGAGTTGCCGCAGAGGCGCCGCCACACGGTGCATGAGGTCCTCATCATCCAACGTCACCAATGTGACTTCCTGCTGCCCGCTTTGCGCAGGGAATCGCGACGCAGTGTCCGCATGCCTGTATCCAGCGCATTGCCGGTGTTGTCGCGTGACCATGCCGCATCGAAGCAATCGACATGGCTGTCCTCGCAGATGAATCGGGAGGAGCCGGCGACATCCCTGGAAGACCCGCCGTGTAAAAGCGATGCACTCATCAAGGCAGGCTGCTCGTCCCTGACTGGGGCTCGGATGCTTCAGACAGCTTTGTGACAGCTGATCGGATGCTGCAGGTTCTGCACGATATCGATGGATCCAGGTCGCAGTTCCTGCGCGTTTGCGCATCTTCACGACCCTTCCACGTGCGCCAACATCAGCTGAAGGCGGGGTCATGGCTTCTGCGAAAAGGCCGCTATATTCCAAGCTCCCCGACGAAGGAGGAGTGGAATGTTTCTGACCAAACAACATCTGAAAACCGCGGGCATGCTCGGCGTCGCATTCGTCGCCACCTCTGGCCTTGGCGCCTGTGCCACCTACAAGAACGAGTTCGCGAACATCAACACCCGCCTGGACCAGCTCGACGCCAAGGTGCAGGGCGCAGCCCAGAGCGCCGAATCCGCCAATCAGTCCGCGCAGCGGGCCAACCAACGCCTGGACCAGATCGAAGGTCGCGTCCAGCAGCTCGAAACGGCGCCTCGCCGCGCGGCGCGCGGCTGACCGCTCTTGCACCGTTCGTAACGCCTGAATCAGGAACCGGTGGCCTTTGCAGGCCACTGGTTTCCTTCCATCACACGGTCTTTGTTCCAGGGAGTCATTCCATCCGCATGTACAGATACGCTGCCGTCCGGATCGTTCATGGCGCGCTGCTGGTGGTGTTGGCATGCGCGGGCATCGGCGTGGCCAGTGCCGAGGATGCCGCCACGCAGCCGGCAGCGGCCGTCGATCAGCTTCCGCAGGGCCAGGACGTGTCCGACACGGTGATCGAGCTCGCCGGCTGGGTGGTTGCAAGCAGGGACAGCGAAGGCTATCCCTTCGCGATCATGGACAAGGCCGCTGCACAGATCCTGGTGTTCGGCGGCGACGGCAGGCTTCGTGGCGCGGCGCCGGCGCTGTTTGGCTCGGCAATCGGCGATCACATTGCTCCCGGTGTCGCCGGCCTGGCGCTTCGCGAAATTCCGGGCCGGGATCGCACGACGCCCGCGGGTCGCTTCGTCGGCGGTTTCGGTCCATCGATCGATGCCGGACGCGTGTTGTGGGTGGATTACGATTCGGCGGTCTCCATCCATCCCACCGCCACCGGCGTGCCATCCGAGAGGCGCCCTGAACGTCTCGCATCGCCTTCACCGGACGACAACCGCATCACCCATGGCTGCATCAACGTCTCGCCCGGGTTCTACGAGCAGGTCGTCCGCAAGACGTTCGAACGGGGCGGGGTTTTCTACATCCTGCCGGACAAGGCGTCGCTGGCGGAGACCTTTCCCGAGTTCGCGCGGAGCCGCTCGACCGCGCAGGGCAACAGTGGCGAAAGCGTACGACGCGCCCGCCATTGAAGGGCGCGTTGGCGTATCGGTCGAAGGCAGGCGAAGCGGCAGCGTGGCAGATCAGCTTGATGTCCGGGCAGCTTGTGAAAGCGGGTCGTCAGCCCGTCCATGGCCGAGCAGATCAGGCACCCGCCTCGAATGCGCTGTGATAGCGGACTTCGGCGGCGGGTACTCCATCGGCCAACGGCAACGCCTGGAAATACTCCGCAGGCACACCGGGCAATACCAACTGTGCGCATGCCTCGAACCCAAAGCGTGCGTAGTAGCCCGGATCGCCCAGCAGCACGCAACCGGCGCCGCCCATCGCCTTGAGCTTTTCGATGGCTTCAGCCATCAATGCCGAGCCGATGCCGCGGCCTTGCCGGTCCGGACGCACCGAGATCGGACCGAGTCCGTACCAGTCGGCGTCACCGGAGGACAACGTCACCGGCGACACCGCGACATGGCCAATGAGATCGTCGCCTTCCAGCGCCACCAGCGAGACGCTCAGCTGCCCGGCCTCGCGCAGGGCGGCGACGATGAGGTGTTCGGTGTGGCTGCCATGCGGCGCATTGGCGAATGCGGCTTCGGTGAGGCGGGCGATGGCGCTCGCGTCTCCGTGGCGTTCGTCGCGGATATGGAGGTTCATGGGCATCAGCAGATGGTGGGTCATTCGCGCACGGGGAAATCCAGATAACTGCTGCCGAACCAGCCGATCTCCAGGGGTTGCCCGGCATCGGCCAGGGTTTCGTCGGCCGGTGGTCTGCCGCTGCCGAGATTGAGCTGCTGATCGGGTTGCTTGACGACACCGACGGTGACGACCAGCCGGCTGCCGGCGGCAAGACGGCGGCCGAGCAGGCGGGTGTCGGCGATGCGCAGGCGTTGCCGCGCGCCCGGCTGCAGCAGCTGCCGGTGGCTGCGGTCAGCGGCATGGCTCAGGCGTTGCAGCCACCAGGCCAGATCGAGGTAGTCGCCGGCGGCGGTCTGTTCGTGGATGCCGATGGCGATGTCGGCATCGGCCTTGTTGAGGACGAAATCGAGTTCGCCGCCGAACGGACCGGCCAGTTCGGTGTCGTGCGGCAGCGGTTCGCCGCGGAACACCAGCCCGGCGTGCGGATCGAGTTCGCGGTTGAGCACGGTGGGCGACGGCGTCCAGCCGGCGTCGCCGCGATCGGTGAAATCCACGCGCTGGACGGTGACGGCATCAGCGGACGGTGCGTCGGCCAGCCGGTGCGAAGCCTCGCCGGGAAGCAGGTACAGGCGTTCGCTGCGCGTGGCCATCGCTTCGAGCGTGGGGGCGTGCCGCCAGCGGTCGGCGCCCATCACCTGCCAGTTGACGCGGTTGGCCAGCAGCTCCGGCCTGGGCGTGCCCTTGAATACATGATCGAACCAGGCCAGGCGCAGTGCCTGCAGGTCGTGGCGCGCGGAGGCGTCCGGCGTGTAGCCCTGCACCACCGGCGCTACGCCGGCCTGCATGGTGAAGTGCTCGTAAGGGCCGATCAGCAGGGTGTGGTCGGCGTCGGGGCGCTGGCGCAGGTGTTCGCGGAAATAGTGCAGGGCACCGATCTGCGCGCCGTCGAAATAGCCGGTGGTGACCAGCACCGGGATGTCGATGGCGGCGAACTCGCGCCCCTGTGGGGTCATCGCCTGCCAGTAGTCGTCGTAGACCGGGTGTTGCAGCCAGCGTTCGAACACCGGATTGGAGGCAGCGTCGATGCGCGGCAGGTCGCGGTAGGCGCGGCCGCTGCGGTACCACTCGCGGTTGAGCTTCTCCCAGCGTTCGCTGTCGCCGTAGGTGGCGTCGTCCAGCGCACGGTTGCCGGCGACGTAGAAGGGCCACGGGTACATGAAATTCAGGAAGACGCCGCCTTCCATCGGCACGTCGATGCCCGGCGCTGCCGTGGCCGAGGTGGCGATGGCCTTCAGTGCCGGCGGTCGCTGCTTGAGCGCTGCCCATTGCGTGTAGCCGCTGTAGCTGCCGCCGTACATGCCGACGCGGCCGTCGCTCCATGGCTGCGCCGCGGCCCATGCGATCGCCGCAGCGGCGTCGGCGCCATCGTGTTCGAAGGGGACGATGGCATCGCGGCTGCGGCCCTTGCCGCGGCTGTAGACGACCACGCCCGCATAGCCGTGCGCGGCCATCTTTTTGGCGTCGGCCCAGGCCCAGTCGTCGTTGGCATAGATCGTGAAAGTGAGCAGCACCGGCAGAGGCGGCGCCCTCGCCGGGCGCACCACCAGCGCGGCCAGTTCCACGCCGTCGGGCGTGCGCACCATCGCGTCGCGGTCGATCGCGTAGCGGCGTGCGTCATCCACCTTCAGGGCGGTGGTGAAGTACGGCTGGAACGCGGCATAGGCATCGTGCACCTGCCACGCGCGGACCAGGGCGATGGCTTCATCGATGGACAGGCGCGGCTTGCCGCGGGCACTGGCGATCTGCGCATCCAGTTCGTCGCGCATGCGCGGCAGCCAGCCGCCGAAGGCGAACTCGGCCTGCAGTGCGGTGCGCTCGTCGAGCGCTCCGAACCGTTCGGCGAATGCCTGTTGCCAGGCATCGGCATAGGACGCGTGCGTGTTGGCCTGGCGCTGTCTGGCGAGGGCATGGATTTCGTATTGCAGGAACAGCGGTGACTGGCCAGCAGCATGGTCTCCCAGTTGGCGCAGTTCGTGGATGCTGGCGATGGCCTGCGGATACTGGCCGGTGGCCGACTGCAGGCGGAACAGCGTTCCCAGGTAACGCTTCCGATCCTCGTCGCGGTAGTGCGCCATCACCTGTCGGGCGAAACCAGGCATGGCCGCGTCCATGCCCCCGTCGAGCAGATGCGCCGGCATGGGAACGGTCGCCGGCCGGGCGAAGGTGGTTCCGGTGGCGAGCAACAGCAGCAGGCCCAGCAGGCGCGACAGGGACATGGGCGGTCGATGGTCGAAGAATGCGTCTGGATACCATATCGCGAACGCGGGAGGGCCGGTCCGATACGTCACGCCGCGCTTACGACGCCGGTCGTCAGATACCGGAAACGACCGGGAGTGCTGCCATGCTGGATGGATGGGTGGAACGCAACCGCGATGGGCTGATCCTGCTGGCGCGGATCCTGTTGATGGTGCTGTTCGTGGTGTCGGGCTGGGCCAAGCTGACCGATTTCCAAGGCACGGTCGGCTACATGGCCTCGCTGCACGCACCGCTGCCGCAGGTGGCAGCCGGTGTGGCGGTCTGCATGGAATTTCTGGTCGGCATCGCCCTGCTGCTGGGGATCCAGGTGCGGCTGCTGGCGCTGCTGTTCGTCCTGTTCGTGCTGGGCACCGGCGTGCTCGGCCATGCGTTCTGGAGCATGGAAGGCGCCGAGCGCGCGATGAACATGACCCAGTTCCTGAAGAACCTGTCCATTGCCGGCGGGCTGATGCTGCTGGCGGTGACCGGCGGCGGGCGTTATGCGGTGGTCGGGCGGCCGCGCTGAGGGCGCACCTCAGGCCGTGCCCCGGCAGGTCGGGAAACGGCTGCAGCCCATGAAGAAGGCGCCGGTTTGCCGGTTGCGCCGCTCCACCATGGCAGCGCCGCAACGCGGGCAGGCCGTCACGTGGGTGGGCGATGCGCTGGCGGGTTGCCGTGCATCGGTGGCGGATGCCGATGTGGGCGCTGCCGGTTGCACTGCACGGATCATCGCCAGCAGTTGTTCGCCGGTGATCAGTTCGATGGGTTTGCCTGCCGCGAAGGCGGCTGCGGCTTCCGTATAGGCGCCGGTGGAGACGATCTTCACCGCGTCGGCGTGGTGATGGACAAGCAGGCCGTACATCTCGCGCACGATGGCCACGCCCACCTGCTCGCTCCGCCATTGCTTGCATTGCAAGAGGATGCGGCGGCCGTTCTTGACCAGCACCAGATCGATACCGCCATCGGGGCCGCCGTGGTGGTTCTCTTCAACGGCATGGCCCTGCCGGCGGAAGGCTTCACCTACGAGGCGTTCGAAATTGCGCCAGCCGGTTGCGGACAGGCTTTCCAGGTCGGTGCGGGTGTCGAGCAGGCGACGGCGGTTCCTGCTGCGGATAGCGGAAATGAGGGCGCCCAACAGGCAGGCAGCCAGCCATAGACAAGCCAGCACGCCGGACATCGGGGAAAGCGCGCCGGCCAATGGCCCGGTGTCGCCCAGCCATGCAGGCAATCCAATACGGAGTACCAGGAACCCGAGGATCCCGGCCGCGATGCCTGCTGGCCACGGCAACGCAGCCATGGCGTCCATCAATCCGTCGTTGCGCCGTCCGCGTCCCATGCCGGCCCTCCTTGCGTCCAGGCATGAAGATAACAGGGCGCAACGCATGCATCGACGGCGGCCACCGGTTGCGGCAGCCGCCATGCAAGGACGTCGATCAGCCGAGAATACCCGGCAGGTCCAGTCCCTTTTCCTTCGCGCAGTCGATGGCGATGTCGTAGCCGGCGTCGGCGTGGCGCATGACGCCGGTACCGGGGTCGTTCCACAGCACGCGGGCGATGCGCTGGTCCGCTTCGGCGCTGCCGTCGCAGACGATGACCACGCCGGAGTGCTGGCTGTAACCCATGCCCACGCCGCCGCCGTGGTGCAGGCTCACCCAGGTGGCGCCGCCGGCGACGTTGAGCATGGCGTTGAGCAGCGGCCAGTCGGACACGGCGTCGCTGCCGTCCTTCATCGATTCGGTCTCGCGGTTGGGCGAGGCGACGCTGCCCGAATCCAGGTGATCGCGGCCGATCACCACCGGCGCCTTCAGTTCGCCGTTGCGGACCATCTCGTTGAAGGCCAGGCCGAGCTTGTGGCGCAGGCCCAGCCCGACCCAGCAGATGCGCGCCGGCAGGCCCTGGAAGCTGATGCGCTCGCGCGCCATGTCCAGCCAGCGGTGCAGGTGCGGATCATCGGCGATGATCTCCTTCACCTTGGCATCGGTCTTGTAGATGTCTTCCGGGTCGCCGCTCAGCGCGACCCAGCGGAACGGGCCGATGCCGCGGCAGAACAGCGGCCGGACGTAGGCCGGTACGAAGCCCGGGAAGTCGAAGGCATTCTCAAGGCCCTCGTCGAAGGCCATCTGGCGGATGTTGTTGCCGTAGTCCACGGTCGGGATGCCGGCGGCATGGAAGGCCAGCATCGCCTCCACGTGCACGCGCATGGCGGCCTTGGCGGCGTCGCGCACCTTTTCCGGATTGGCCTTCTGTTCGGCCAGCCACTGCTCCACCGTCCAGCCGATCGGCAGGTAGCCGTGCACCGGGTCGTGGGCACTGGTCTGGTCGGTGACCGCATCCGGGCGCACGCCACGACGCACCAGTTCCGGCAGGATCTCGGCGGCGTTGCCGAGCAGGGCGATGGATTTGGCTTCGCCGGCGGCGGTGTATCTGGCGATGCGTGCCAGTGCGTCGTCGATGTCGTTGGCCTGCTCGTCCACGTAGCGGGTGCGCAGGCGGAAGTCGATGCTGCTCTGGCGGCATTCGATGGTCAGCGAGCTGGCACCGGCCAGCGAGGCGGCCAGCGGCTGCGCGCCGCCCATGCCGCCCAGCCCGGCGGTGAGGATCCACTTGCCGGTGAGGCTGCCGCCGTAGTGCTGGCGGCCCATCTCGACGAAGGTTTCGTAGGTGCCCTGCACGATGCCCTGCGAGCCGATGTAGATCCACGAGCCGGCCGTCATCTGCCCGTACATCATCAAGCCCTTCTTATCGAGCTCGTTGAAGTGCTCCCAGTTGGCCCAGTGCGGCACCAGGTTGGAGTTGGCGATCAGCACGCGCGGCGCGTCGGGATGGGTGGGGAACACGCCGACCGGCTTGCCGGACTGCACCAGCAGGGTCTGGTTGTCGTCCAGGCGCTTGAGCGTTTCCAGGATCCTGTCGTAGCTCTCCCAGTCGCGCGCGGCGCGGCCGATGCCGCCATAGACCACCAGCGAGGCGGGATCTTCGGCCACTTCGGCGTCCAGGTTGTTCTGCAGCATGCGGAACGGGGCTTCGGTCTGCCAGGATTTGCAGTTGAGCGTGTTGCCGCGCGGTGCGCGCGGGCTGCGGGTAGGGTCGTGGCGGGTCATGCATTTCTCCGGGTAGCAAATTCCAGGCAAGCGCCAAGCACTTGCTGCAAGGTGTTGCGGACGGGGGTCGCGTGGTCGGGGTCGTAGGGCGTGGGCCAGCTGTGCTCGTCCACGTCTTCAGGCGCCGGTTCGTGCATGTAGCCGCGGCAGCCCAGTTCCATCTGCAGCGTATGCACGCCATGGGCGGTGTTGCTGTAGTGGCGGGTGATCCAGCCACCCTTGAAGCGGCCGTTGCGCACATGGCTCATGCCGCTGATCGCGCACAGGTTCTCGACCACGTCGGTCAGCGCGTTGTCGCAGGAGGTATCCGGCGCACCGCTGGGACCGGCGCTGCCGATGTTGAACTGCGGCAGTTCGCCGTCGAACAGGTGCGGGATGTGCGAGCGGATCGAATGCGCGTCGTAGACCACCACGGTCGGGTGCCGCTGGCGCAGGCGTGCGATCTGCGCGGCGAGCGCGGCGTGATAGGGCGCGAAGTAGCTGTCGCGGCGGCGCGCGATCTCGGCCGTGCCCGGTTCGTGGCCGGCGCGGTATAGCGGCTGGTTGTCGAAAGTGGTAGTGGGGCACAGGCCGGTGGTGTTCTGCCCGGGATACAGCGAGGCGCCGGACGGGTCGCGGTTGACGTCGATCACCGAGCGCGAGACCGCGGTACGCACGGTGGTGGCGCCCAGGCCGCGGGCGAAGGCGTACAGTTCGTGCACCCACCAGTCGGCATCGCGCCGCGCCAGCCACGGCGAAACGAAATGGCCGGTGAGCTCGTCGGGCAGTTCGGTGCCGGTGTGCGGAAAGCTGACGATCAGCGGGGCGTCGCCTTCGTGGACCTGCAGCCAGTCGGGAGGGGTGTTCATCTGCGCATCTCCGCAGGGTGTGGAATGTAGGGCGGGGCAAAGCCCCGCTGAAGCCATGTCGCCGGGGCAGGCCCCGGCGGGGCGAGGCCCGGCGTTACAGGACCTCCACCTGCGGCAGCACGCTTTCCAGCCCGCGGGCGAGGGCGCCGTCGCGCACCAGCGCGGTGGCGGCGACCATGTCCGGGTGGAAATAGCGGTCGTCCTGCAGGGTCGGCACCTGCGCGCGCACGGTGGCGCGAGCCTGTTCCAGCGCGTCGCTGGAGCGCAGCGGGGCGTGGAAGTCGCAGCCCTGCGCGGCGGCCAGCAGTTCGATGCCGACGACATTGGCGGCGTTCTCCGCCATCGCCAGCAGGCGGCGCGCGCCGTGCGCGGCCATCGACACGTGGTCTTCCTGGTTGGCCGAGGTCGGGATCGAATCGACGCTGGCCGGATAGGCGCGCTGCTTGTTCTCCGAGACCAGCGCCGCGGCGGTGACCTGCGGGATCATGAAACCGGAATTCAGGCCGGGCTTCGGGGTCAGGAACGCAGGCAGGCCGGACAGCGCCGGATCCACCAGCATGGCGATGCGGCGTTCGCTGATCGAGCCGATCTCGCATACCGCCATGGCCAGCATGTCGGCGGCGAAGGCCACCGGCTCGGCGTGGAAGTTGCCGCCGCTCAGCGCTTCGCCGGTGTCGGTGAACACCAGCGGATTGTCGGACACGCCATTGGCCTCGATCTCCAGCGTGGTCGCGGCCTGGCGGATCACGTCGAACGCCGCACCCATCACCTGCGGCTGGCAGCGCAGGCAGTACGGGTCCTGCACGCGCACGTCGTTGTCGCGGTGCGATTCGCGGATCGCCGAACCGGCCATCAGCGTGCGCAGCGCGGCAGCGGTGGCGATCTGCCCGCGCTGGCCGCGGATGCTGTGGATGCGCGGGTCGAATGGGGTGTCCGACCCCTTGGCCGCTTCCACCGACAGCGCGCCGGTGACCAGCGCGGCCTGGAACACGGTCTCGATCTCGAACAGGCCGGCCAGCGCATAGGCGGTCGAATACTGGGTGCCGTTGAGCAGGGCCAGGCCTTCCTTGGCGCCGAGCGTCAGCGGGGCATGGCCGATCCGTGCGAGCGCATCGGTGGCGGACATCCGCACGCCATCGACGAAGGCTTCGCCGACACCGATCATCACCGAGGCCAGGTGCGACAGCGGCGCCAGGTCGCCGGAGGCGCCGACCGAGCCCTGGCACGGAATGACCGGGATGAAGTCGTGCTGCAGGAACGCTTCCAGCAGCGCCAGCGTCTGCATGCGGATGCCCGAGGCGCCCTGCGCCAGGCTGGTGAGCTTGAGCGCCATCATCAGCCGCACCACGCTGGCCGGCATCGGCTCGCCGACACCGGCGGCATGCGACAGCACGATATTGCGCTGCAGGGTTTCCAGGTCCTCGCGCTCGATGCGCACGCTGGCCAGCTTGCCGAAGCCGGTGTTGATGCCGTACACCGGCTCGCCCTTGGCGACGATGGCTTCCACCACCTGCGCGCTGCGCAGCACGGCGGCCTGCGCCGATGCGTCCAGGCGCACGCTGGCGCCGCGGTAGATCTGGCGCCACTGGGCCAACGGAACATGGCCGGGGCGAAGCACGAGGGGGGAAATCATCGGGTTACTCCAGATTTTCAAGGGTAGGTGCGGGGCTTGCCCCGCACGGTTTTCGGCGAGGTACGGGGCAAGCCCCGCACCTACGGTGTTGTTGGTTGCCCGCGGAACACGCGCGCGTGCAGCGGGTTGAAACCCATGCGGTAGACCAGGTCGGCCGGGGCGTCGATGTCCCAGATCGCGAGGTCGCAGTCCATGCCGGCGGCGAGCCGGCCGACGCGGTGGTAGCGGCCGAGCGCGCGCGCCGCTTCGCGGGTGAAGCCGGCGATGCATTCGTCCACGGTCATGCGGAACAGGGTCGCGCCCATGTTCATCGCCAGCAGCGGGCTGGTCAGCGGCGAGGTGCCGGGGTTGCTGTCGGTGGCCAGCGCCAGCGGCACGCCGGCATCGCGCAGTTTCTGGATCGGCGGCACGGTGGTGTCGCGGGTGAAGTAGAACGCGGCCGGCAGCAGCACGGCGACGGTGCCGGCCGCGCGCATCGCGGCGATGCCTGCCTCGTCCAGGTGTTCGATGTGGTCGGCCGACAGCGCGCCATGCCGCGCCGCCAGTTCGGCGCCGTGCTGGTTGCTCAGCTGTTCGGCGTGGATCTTCACCGCCAGCCCGTGGCGATGCGCGGCCTCGAACACCTGCGCGGCCTGTTCGCGCGAGAAGGCGATGTTCTCGCAGAACACATCCACCGCCTCGGCCAGGCCTTCGGCGGCGATGGCCGGGATCATGGCCTCGCAGACTTCGTCGATGTAATCCTGCGCCTGCCTGCCCGGCGGCACCGCATGCGCGCCGAGGAAGGTGGGCACCACGTCGACCCGGCGCAGCTGTTCCAGCCGTCTGGCCACGCGCAGCTGCTTGCGCTCGTCGTCCAGCGTCAGCCCGTAACCGGATTTGATCTCGATGGTGGTGACGCCTTCGGCCAGCATCGCGTCGAGGCGGGGCAGGGTGGCGGCGATCAGCGCGTCGTCGTCGGCATCGCGGGTGGCGCGCACGGTGGCGACGATGCCGCCGCCGGCGCGGGCGATGTCGGCATAGCTCACGCCCTGCAGGCGCTGCTCGAACTCGTTGGCGCGGTTGCCGGCGTAGACCAGGTGGGTGTGGCAGTCGACCAGGCCCGGGCCGATCCAGCGGCCTTCGCAGTCGATGCGCCGGGCGGCGTCGAACGCCGGCGCGTCCGCGGCCGGGCCGACATGCACGATCCGCCCGTCGCGCGCGGCGACGATGCCGTCGCGGACGATGCCCAGGCCGCCCGCGGCGTCGTCGAGCGTCATCAGGTGGGCGTTGTGCCAGACCGTATCGCAGTGCATGTGCACCCTTCCGCGTTTATTTGTATATACAATAATCACCACCCACGGAGAGTGTCCAGTGATGGCGAGCGAAGTTTCCAGTCCGGTCCGTTTCCACGCCGCGCAGGCCTTGCTGCCGCAGGGCTGGGCGCAGTCGGTGAGCATCGAATGTGCGCATGGCCGCATCGTGTCGGTGACCGCCGGTGCGCCGGCCGGCCCCGGCGCGCAGCCGTTGGGCGCGGTGGTGCCGGGACTGGGCAACCTGCACAGCCACGCCTTCCAGCGCGCCATGGCCGGCCTGACCGAGGTCGGCGGGCGCTCGGGCGACAGCTTCTGGAGCTGGCGCGAACTGATGTACCGCTTCCTCGACCGGCTGACCCCGGATGACCTCCAGGCCGTGGCCGAGCAGGCCTACATGGAGATGCTGGAATCGGGCTTCACCCGGGTCGGCGAATTCCATTACCTGCATCACGCACCGGATGGCCGGCGTTACACCGACCACGCCGAAATGTCCGGCCGCATCGCCGCTGCCGCGAACGCGATCGGGCTGGGCCTGACCCTGCTGCCGGTGTTCTACGCGCACAGCGATTTCGGCGGCGCCGCACCGCTGCCGGCGCAGCGCCGCTTCCTGCATGACGTCGACGGTTTCGCCGCGCTGCTGGACGGCTGCCGGCAGGCGCTGCGCGACACGCCGGACGTGGTGCTGGGGCTGGCGCCGCACAGCCTGCGCGCCTGCACGCCGGAGCAACTGCAGGCGCTGCCGGCGCTGGTGGACGGACCGATCCACATCCATATCGCCGAGCAGGTGCGCGAAGTCGAGGCCTGCCTGGCCTGGAGCGGGCAGCGCCCGGTGCGCTGGCTGCTGGACCATGCGCCGGTGGACGAGCGCTGGTGCCTGGTGCACGCCACCCACCTGCTGGACGACGAAGTGCGCGGCATCGCCGGCAGCCGCGCCGTGGCCGGGCTATGCCCGGTCACCGAGGCCAACCTCGGCGACGGCCTGTTCCCGATGCGCGGGTTCGTGCAGCACGGCGGGCGTTTCGGCGTCGGTTCCGATTCCAACGTGCTGATCGACGCGGCCGAGGAACTGCGCCTGCTCGAATACGGCCAGCGGCTGGCGCTGCGCGGGCGCAACGTGGTCTCCCCGGGCGAACTGTCCAGCGGCCGCTGGCTGTACCAGCAGGCGCAGGAGGGCGCCGCGCAGGCGTTGGGCGTGTCGGCCGGGCTGGTCGCCGGCGCGCCGGCGGACCTGGTCGAACTGGATGCCGCGCATCCGTCGCTGCATGGCCGCGCGGGCGACGCGCTGCTGGACAGCTGGGTGTTCGCCGCGCGCGGCGGCGCAGTGCGTTCGGTGTGGCGCGAAGGCCGGCAATGGGTGCGCGACGGCCGCCATGTGCGCCGCGACGAGGTGGCCGCGCGCTATCGGGCGGCATTGCAGCGGATACTGGGCTGACTCCAGGCAGGATCCACGAGTGAAGGACAAGAAGGCGCCCAGCCTCAACCAGCGCATCCGCGGCGACATCGAGGGCCGCATCCTCAGTGGCGAGTGGGCGCCCGGTTTCCGCATTCCCTACGAGCACGAACTGATGGCGCAGTACGCCTGCTCGCGGATGACGGTGAACAAGGTGCTCACCGCGCTGGCCGAGAGCGGCATGATCGAACGCCGCCGCCGCGCCGGGTCCTTCGTCGCGCGGCAGCCGCCGCACCTGGAGCAGGTGGCGCTGGAAATCCCCGACATCGCGCTGGCGGTGAACGGGCGCGGCCACCGTTACGGCTTCCAGCTGCTGGAACGGCAGCAGCGCCGCGCCGATCCAGCGGTGCCCGAGGAACTGCGGCTGGTGGGCGAGGGCGAGCTGCTGGCGATGCGCTGCCTGCACCTGGCCGACGGCCGGCCGCTGGCGCTGGAGCGGCGCCTGATCAACCCCGGGGCGGTGCCGGAAACGCTGGCGGTGGATTTCTCCGCCCACGCACCGGGCAGCTGGCTGCTGCAGAACGTGTCATGGACGCGCGGCCAGCATCGCATCAGCGCGGTGGCCGCCACCGCCGCCGAAGCCGCGCTGCTGGACGTGCCGCTGGGTACCGCCTGCCTGGTGATCGACCGCCAGACCTGGCGCGGCGAAACGCCGATCACCTGGGTGCGGCAGAAATTCCTGGGCGATGCCTACGATCTGGTGGCGCGGTTTGCGCCCGGAGCGAAGATCTAGGAAGCAGGGGAACGGCGGCTGTTTTGCTTTTCCGGGTTACTGCTTCAAAAAGTCCGGCACTGGCGCCAGCGGACCGGCTCGCCGGTGCCGGGACGCGGGTTGAGCTGGACGCGCACGGTGCGCAGCGCCGGGTAGTGCTCGACCTCGCGGCAGATCAGCGGCCAGACCGTGGCGTCGTCGCCGCTGCGTTCGACCGACAGGGTGGAACGTGTCAGCCAGATGCCGCTGATGACGCCCGGCGTGGCGGCCAGTTTCCTGGACACGGCCTGCTGGTAGCGCAGCAGGGTTTCCGGATCGGGATCTTCCTGCAGGTCGTCCGCCGCAGCCACGGCGGCAGACGCGGCCGGTGTCGGCTGCGGTGTCGGCTGCGGTGCCGCGCTGGCGGTAACGGTGGAAGCGCTGGCGTCGGCCATAGCGGGCGCCGCTGCCGGGGCGGGCGCTTCCGCTGCGGACGCGGGATGGCGCGCATCGGCCGCTGGCGTCGATGCGGTCACCGGCGCGGGCGGGCGCGGGGAAAGGTTCTCGTCCACCTGCGCGGTCATGTAGCCCAGGCCGGCGAGCAGGCCCACCGCCGTCGCGCCGAGCGCGGCGATGCCGGTCTGGCGTGCCGCTTCGCGGCGGGCGATGCCTTCCACCATCGTGCGCATGTCCTCCGGGACGCACGGAGCGAGGAACTGCCACAGCACGCGGCCGTCCAGCACTTCGATGGATTCCTTTTCCGCCGCGGCCAGACCGTCGCGCTCGACCAGGCCCTCGGTGATGAGGATGCCGCCGGTCGCGCCGGTCAGGCGCAGGGCGGCGCCGAGTTCGGTGATCGCCGGGGCGCCGATCCGGTAGGCGCGGCCGTGCTTGCACGACAGCAGCCAGCGCTGGCCGTCGCGTTCCATCAGGAAATCGCTGCTGGTGCCGCGGTCGCTGTTGTCCTCGCCGGTCAGGTCGTGCAGGCCGCGCTGTTCGTTCATGGCGCGGCGCACGATCTGCGAGAACTCGCGCCAGCGCATTCCCGCCAGCGCGGCCAGGCCGTGCTGCGTCTCGGTTTTCCGGCGCTTGACCATCCACAGCCAGGCGGAGGTCAGGCCCCATACGAACAGTGCGAGCAGCAGGGCCAAAATCCAGGAAAACATCGTTACGTCCGGTGAGCAGGCGAGAGGGCAGGCGCGCAGTTTATAGCGCTTCCCGCGTGGTCGAAGCGTGCTGGCAGGCAGGCGTTCAGCTGTTGCCGCCCGGCCAGTAATGGCTGTCCGGGACCGCCCGCGCGCCGAAGATGGCCTGGCCGACGCGCACCACGGTGGCGCCTTCCTCGATGGCGATCTCGAAGTCGCCGGACATGCCCATCGACAGTTCGTCCAGGCCGATGCCGTCCGGCGCGTCCTGGCGCAGCCGGTCGCGCAGCCCGCGCAGGCGCACGAAGCAGGCGCGCACCCGTTCGGTGTCGTCGGAGAACAGCGCCAGGGTCATCAGCCCGCGCACGCGCAGGGCCGGGAACCGCGGCAGTTCGCGGATAAAGGCCGCCACGTCATCCGGCGCCAGGCCGTACTTGCTGGCTTCCTCGGACGTGTTGACCTGCACGAACACGTCCAGCGTGCGGCCCTCCAGCTGCAGGCGGCGGTCCAGGGTCTCGGCCAGGCGCAGGCTGTCCAGCGCCTGGAACTCGCTGGCGAAGCGTGCCACCAGCTTGGCCTTATTGGTCTGCAGGTGCCCGATCACCGACCAGCGCAGGTCGCCCAGGTCCTGCATCGCCTCCCACTTGTGGTGGGCTTCCTGCACCTTGTTCTCGCCGAGGAAGCGGCAGCCGGCGGCATAGGCATGGCGGATGCGGGCTTCGTCGATGGTCTTGCTCACAGGCAGCAGGCGCACGCCGGCCGGGTCGCGCCCGGCGCGGCGGCAGGCGGCGGCGATGCGCGCGTGGACCACGTCGAGGTTGTGGCGGAAATCGTCGGTGGTCTCGGCGCGGGGGTAGCGGCCGTGCTGGTCGTGGCGGGTGGGGGTGTCCGTCATTGGGCGTTCCTTGGGCAGCGATGGTGCGGCTGCATTATCGGCGCTCCGGCCGGCAAACGCCCGGCACCGCAATCGCCGGCTTGGGTTCCTCTGCAGGAACGGCGTAGGCCGCGGCGGGGCGCTGCCCGGCAACGCCCTGTCGCGGCCGAAGCCGCGCCTGCCGGGACGAGGCGGGCGCTCAGAGCAGCGGTGGCTGCAGCGGGACCTGGTCGTGCAGCCACTGTTCGAAGTCGCCGGCGGAAAGCGCGTGCGAGAACAGGTAGCCCTGCAGCGCCGGCGAGCCGTTGTCGATCAGGAACCGGCGCTGGGCCTCGGTTTCCACGCCTTCGGCGACCACGTGTTTGCCCAGGCTCTCGCCGATGCGCAGTACCGACAGGATCAACGCGCTGGCGGTCGGATCGTGGCCGATCTCGCTGATGAAGCTGCGGTCCAGTTTCATCTCGCTGATCGGCAGCCGGTGCAGATGGCTGAGGCTGGAATAGCCGGTACCGAAATCGTCCAGCGAGAGCCGCACCCCCAATGCATGCAGGGCGTGCAGGTTGGCGGGCACCTGCGGTTGTTCGGAGAGCATGACGCTCTCGGTGATCTCCAGCACCAGCGCGCCGGGCGCCAGCTGGTGGCGTTCCAGCAGCTGGCGTACCTCATCCACCAGTGAGGGCAGTTCGAAGGTGCTGGCCGACAGGTTCACCGCGATCCGCGGCACCTCCAGTCCGCGGCGCCGCCAGTCGGCATGCTGGCGGCAGGCCTCCTCCAGTACCCAGCGGCTGAGTTCGGTCATCAGCCCGCATTCCTCGGCCAGCGGCACGAAGCGCGCCGGCGGAATCTCGCCCAGATGCGGATGGCGCCAGCGCAGCAACGCTTCCACGCCATACAGGCTGCTGCCGTCGCCCTGCACCTGCGGCTGGTAATGCAGGCGCAGGCCGCCATGGCGCAGCGAATCGCGCAGCGTGGCCTCCAGCAGCAGGCGTTCCTGCGCCAGCCGGTTCATGTCCGCGCTGAAGAAACGGAAACGCCCGCCGCCTTCGTCCTTGGCCCGGCGCATGGCCAGGTCGGCGTGGCGCAGCAGGGTGTCCATCGCGCGGCCGTCTTCGGGGTACATTGCCACGCCGATGCTCGCGCTGGCATGCAGGGTCATGCTGCCAACCACGTTGGGGGCGGCGACCATGGCCAGCAGTTCCTCGCACAGCGTGACAGCCTGGTGCTGCGCGCAGTGCGGAACCAGCAGGGTGAATTCGTCGGCGACCTGGCGGGCGACCACGGACTCGGGACCGGCGATGTCGTGCAGGCGGCGCGCCAGGTCGCGCAGCAGGCCGTCGCCGGCCGCATGCCCCTGGCTTTCGTTGATGCGCTTGAAGCGGTCCAGGGTCACGAACAGCAGCGCCATCGGCACGCCCTGCTGTTCGGCCTGCATCAACGGCTGTTCGCTCAGCGCGTTGAACATCACCCGGTTGGGCAGGCCGGTGAGCACGTCGTAGAACGCCAGCCGGTGCATGCGCGAGCGCGCCTGCTCGCGCTCCAGCGCCAGCGCACACAGGTGCAGGCAGAGTTCGGCCAGCCGGCGATGCCAGGACAGCGGTGCGCCAGGGCGGTGGCAGTGGAACGCCAGCGTGCCCAGCACCTGGCCGGCGGTGGAGCGGATCGGATTGGACCAGCAGCCGCGCAGGCCCAGTCCCAGCAGCGTCGCGCGGTGGCTGTCGAACATCGGGGCGCTGGCGATGTCCTCCACTTCCACCGCCCGCCCGCGGCGCAGCGCCTGCATGCAGGCCGGATGATCCCAGGCGGCCGTGCCGTCGGCCGGCATCAGGGCGGAGGGCGCGGCGAGGACGGACAACTGCCCGTCGGCCTCTCTGCGGGTCACCACCACGCGCAGGTCGGGCGCGACCCGTTCCACTTCCTGGCATACCAGCGCCATGCTCGTGGCCAGCGGTTCCTCGCGCACCAGCGCATCCAGCACCTTGCCGTTGAGCACCTCGTGGGTCTTGGATTCGGTGATGTCGGTGAACACGTTGACCAGGCTGCGGCTGGCATCGGCCAGCGGCGTGGCCACCACCGACAGCCACAGCGGGCTGCCGTCCTTGCGGTAGCCGAGCAGGTGGTCGCGGTGGGCGCGGCCGGCGCGGTGCTGTTCGCCCAGCCGGTCCAGCGTCGCCGCGTCGGTGTGCGGGCCGCGGATCAGTTCGCCCGGCAGCTTGCCCAATGCTTCGTCCGGCGCATAGCCGAGCATGCGCACGAAGCCCTCGTTGACGTAGCGGATGCGCGCCTGGCTGTCGCACAGGAAGATCGCGTTGTCGCTGCAGTCCAGCGCCTGCGACAGCAGGCGGATGCGCTCCTGCTCCTGCGCATGTTCGGTGGCCGGGCGCAGCACGG
Organism: Stenotrophomonas sp. PS02297; assembly: GCF_029959705.1. NCBI lineage: Bacteria > Pseudomonadati > Pseudomonadota > Gammaproteobacteria > Lysobacterales > Lysobacteraceae > Stenotrophomonas > Stenotrophomonas sp. PS02297. The sequence goes on from NZ_JASCOS010000018.1 coordinate 45,002, forward strand.
CCATGCGCGGGAACCCGCCCGGGCCGACCGCCAGCCAGAGGTCGCCACGGCGTCCGGGCCGCGCCTCGGCGGCCAGCAGCAGCGGTACAGGCGGCTGTGCCTGCAGCGCTTCATGCCATTGCAGGTACTCGTCGGGGGTCAGCAGCTCCGGCAGCGCGGGAGCGTCCGTGCGCTCCGGCGCCAGCCCCAGCAACTCGTCCGCCCTGCGGTTGCGCAGCAGGATGCGGTCGTCCCGGTCGAGAACGAGAATGCCGTCCGGCGCTTCCTGCAGGCATTGGCGCAGCGCCGTTTCACTGGCCGCATCGGCCGGTCGCGCTGTCGATGCCCATGGCCCGGCCGGTCCGGCGTGCGACATCCGTCAGCCCTGCTGCGCCCAGGCCAGCAGGCGCGGGGCCACCTGGTCCAGCGCTACGACCTCGTCGGCGGCGCCGAGCTTGAACGCGGCGCCGGGCATGCCCCAGACCACGCTGGAGGCTTCGTCCTGCACCAGGGTGCGGGCGCCGGCCTGCTTCATCTCCAGCAGGCCACGCGCGCCGTCGTCGCCCATGCCGGTGAGGATGGCGCCGATGGCATTGGCGCCGGCGTTCTGCGCGACGGAACGGAACAGCACGTCCACCGCCGGCTTGTGCAGGTTCACCGGCGGCGTGTCGTCGATGCGGCAGCGCCAGCGGGCACCGTCGCGGATGATGCGCAAGTGGCGGCCGCCGACCGGCAGGTAGGCATGGCCGGGCAGGATCGCCTCGCCATCGCTGGCTTCGCGCACGGACATGGCCGAGTGGCGGTCCAGGCGTTCGGCGAAGGCGGTGCTGAAACTGGCCGGCAGGTGCTGGGTGAGTACGATGGCCGGCGCGTCGGCCGGCATCATCTCCAGCACCACGCGCAGCGCCTCGGTGCCGCCGGCCGAGGAGCCGATGGCGATGAGGCGGTCGGTGGTGCGGAACTTCAGCGACGACGGATTCGCGGCGCCGGTCGGCGCGATCGTGTCCAGCGTGCGCTTGGCCTGCGACGGCACGGCGAGCGCGCGCACCTTCGACCGGGCGGCCATCTTGACCTTGGCGCAGATCTCGGCGGCATAGCTTTCCAGGCCGCGGGCGACGTCGAGCTTGGGCTTGGCGACGAAATCCACCGCGCCCAGCGCCAGCGCCTGCAGCGTGGTGTCGGCGCCGCGCTCGGTCAGCGAGGACACCATCACCACCGGCAGCGGGTGCAGGCGCATCAGGTTCTCGAGGAAGGCCAGCCCGTCCATGCGCGGCATTTCCACGTCCAGGGTCAGCACGTCCGGATTCAGGCGCTTGATCTTGTCGCGCGCGATCAGCGGGTCGGAGGCGGTGCCGACGACCTCGATGCCCGGATCGCGCGCCAGCAGGTCGCTGAGGATCTGCCGGACCAGCGCCGAATCGTCCACGACCAGCACGCGGCAGGGGGCCTGCAGGCTCATTCGAACAACTCCACGCCACCGGTGACCGGCGCCTTGGACAGGCGGGCGCGCACCGCCGATTCGGCAGCGGCGACTTCGGCCTCGTGGGCATGCGGCAGGCGCTGCACGACCACGCGCCCGGTCTGCGGGAAGAACCAGACCTTGCGCGGATGGATGCCGAGCAGGTCCTCGGCAATCACCGGGATGTGTTCTGCGCGCAGGTACTGGCGCACGAACTCGGCGTTGCGGGTGCCGACCGGGTTGCTGGTGAAGCCCTTGAGCACGTTGGCGCCGCCGAACACCTTGGCCTCCAGGCGCTTGCGGTTGGCGCCGCGCTTGAGCAGGTCGTTGATCAGCAGTTCCATCGCGTAACTGCCGTAGCGCGCGGGGGCGCCGTCGCCGACGTTGCCGTCGGGCAGCAGGAAATGGTTCATGCCGCCGATCTTGAGCACCGGGTCGCGGATGCAGGCGGCCACGCAGGAACCGAGCGTGGTGGTCAGCGCGGTGTCGTCGTCCACCACCAGGTACTGGGTGGGCAGCAGTTTGGCGGCGATGGTCTGGAAACGCGTGTCGCGGTAGCGCATCACGTCGTCGGCGGGAGCGGCCATGCTCATGCCCCGGCACCGCGCGCGCGGCGGTACAGGGTGCGCCCGCAAGGCTGGATCAGGTCGGCGGCGTGCAGGTAGTTCTCGGAGTGGCCGGTATACAGCAGGCCGTCGTCGCCCATGTGCTGCACCAGCCGCGACAGGATGCCGCGCTGGGTCGGTTTGTCGAAATAGATCATCACGTTGCGGCAGAACAGGGCGTCGTATGGACCGCCGACGTCGTAGCGCGGCGCCAGCAGGTTGAGCTGGCGGAACTCGATCAGCTTGCGCAGCGCCGGCACCACGCGGCACTTGCCTTCGTTGGGGCCGCTGCCACGCTGGAAGTAGCGGCGCTTGAGCGACGGATCGAGGCCGGCGATGCGCTCGACCGGATACACGCCCTGGGCGCCGGTGGCCAGCACCTGCGTATCGACATCGGTGGCCAGGATGCGTACCGGCGGGGCGAGGCTGCCGAAGGTCTCGCAGGCGGTGATCGCCAGCGAGTAGGGCTCCTCGCCGGTGGATGCCGCGCACGACCAGATATGCAGCGGCGCGCGGTGGGCGCGTGCCTGCAGCTCCTCGCGCAGCTTCTCGAAATGGTGCGGCTCGCGGAAGAACGAGGTCAGGTTGGTGGTCAGCGCGTTGGTGAACGCCTGCCATTCCTCGCCGCCGCTGCGCTCGAGCTGGTCCAGGTATTCCTCGAACGACTGCAGGCCGAGCGCCCGCAGCCGGCGCGACAGGCGCCCGTAGACCATGTCGCGCTTGGCCGGCGCCAGCGCGATGCCGGCGCGCTTGTGGATCAGCTCGCAGACGCGGCGGAAGTCGCGGTCGTTGAACTCGAAATCGCGGGAGGCAGGAGCGGACAGGGACACCGTGGAAACCTCAGCTGGCCAGCGCCAGGGGACGGGAAGCGTGCGCGGAGGCCTGCAGGCGGAAGGCCGACACGGCGTCGTTCAGCACCATGGCCTGTTCCTCCATCGCGCGCGCCGCGGCGGTGGCTTCCTCCACCAGCGCGGCGTTCTGCTGGGTGGTCTCGTCCATCTGGGTGACGGTCTGGTTGACCTGCTCGATGCCGGCGCTCTGTTCCTGCGAGGCAGCCGAGATCTCGGCCATGATGTCGGTCACGCGCTGCACCGAAGTGACGATCTCGCCCATGGTGGTGCCGGCCTGGTGCACCAGCTGCGAGCCCTCGGACACCTTGTCGACCGAGGTCTCGATCAGTTCCTTGATCTCCTTGGCGGCACCGGCCGAGCGCTGCGCCAGCGTACGCACCTCGCTGGCGACCACGGCGAAGCCGCGGCCCTGCT
>NZ_JASCOS010000190.1:0-4385 GCF_029959705.1 Stenotrophomonas sp. PS02297
GGGGGGGGGGGGGGGGGGGGGGGGGGGGGGGGGGGGGCGCCCCCCCCCCCCCCCCCCCCCCCCCCCCCCCCCCCCCCCCCCCCCCCCCCCCCCCCCCCCCCGCTGCTCGGGCGAAACGACAGCTTCCGATCAGCGCGCGTAGCGCTTCTGGAACTTGTCGATACGGCCGCTGGTGTCGATGACCTTGTGCTTGCCCGTGTAGAACGGGTGCGAGGCCGAGGAAATTTCGACCTTGATCAGCGGGTACTCTTCGCCGTCTTCCCACTTGACCGTGTCCTTGGAGGACATGGTCGAACGGGTCAGGAACTTGAAATCGGAGGTGACGTCGTGGAACACGACGTTGTGGTAATCGGGATGAATATCGGCCTTCATGGGCTCACACCGTGTGGGCTGGTGGTCAAGAGCGGCATTATAGCCCCGGCTCGCCCGCGGGGGCAAGCCGGGAATGCAGGAAATCAGGAAACCAGCCCCAACGCCCGCTGTACCTGGCGTTCGAAGCGCTCCCGGTCGTAGCCGATCAGCAGGGTGGTGTTGTCCGCAGCGCCGGTCTGGCGGTTCCAGTCCACCACGGTGGCGCCGCGGGTGCGGCCACCGGCCATCTCGATCGCCAGCGGGCGCCGCTCCACCTTCGTCGCGCCTTCCGGCTGCAGCGCCCAGGCCATCGCCAGCGCATCGGCCGCGTACCAGTATTCGCCGCGGCTGTCCTCGGACCACAGCCGGGTCTGGCGCGAGATCAGCTCGTAGAAGCGCGCCTTGTCGGTATCGGCAGCCAGCCACTGCTCCACGTTCCGGTGCAGCAGGCCATGGGCCACGGTGGCTTCCCAGTCGGCCACTTCGATGTGCGGGAACGCGGTGAACACGATGTGCGCCGCTTCCGGGTCGAACGCGATGTTGAACTCGGCCACCGGCGTGATGTTGCCGTGGCCGGTGATCGCCCCGCCCATCACCAGGAAGCGCTTCACGCGCTGCGGCAGGGTCGGATCGAGCTTGAGCGCCAGCGCGATGTTGGTCAGCGGCCCCAACGCGACCAGCAGCAGCTCGCCGGCGTGCTGGTGCGACAGGCGCAGGATCGCCAGCGCCGCGTGCTCGGCCTCCACCGCTCGCGCGGCGGCAGGCAGTTCGACATCGCCGAAGCCGTCGCGGCCGTGCACGTGGGCGGCGTCCTCGGCCGGGTGTACCAGCGGATCGGGAGCGCCGGCGAACACCGGCACGTCCTCGCGGCCGGCCACTTCGCACAGCTTCAACGCATTGCGCACGGTGTAGTCCAGGCCGACGTTGCCCGCCGCCACCGTCAACCCGACCACGTCATGGCGTTCGTCGGCAAAGGCCATCAACAGCGCCAGCGCATCGTCCACGCCCGGGTCGGTATCAATCAGCAACGGAATCTTCTTGCTCATCTCATGCTTGTCTTCTGGTCGGCCATGGAGTCTGGCACCTCCGTCATGACAGGGGAAGCATCGCGGCCGGACGCTCCCCGCAAGCACCCGCGGAGCGGAGCAGCGATTCGCTGGAACGGTCGCCGGCCAAGCCCCGCCGGGCGCCGCCCGGCGCTACCGAGCCGTTGCGGTCCATCCACCTGCAGAGCGGGACAACGCCCCGCTGAAGCTCTCCCGGCCAAGCCCGGCCAAGCCCCGCCCGGCGCTACCGAGCCGTTGCGGTCCACCAATCTGTAGAGCGGGGCAACGCCCCGCTGAAGCTTTTCCGGCCAAGCCCCGCCAGGCATTGCCCGGCGCTACCCGAGCGCCGTGATCTGCCGCCCCCGCTCAGGCCGAGGCGTAGCGCGCCGCGCCGCCCACCCAGCGCGCGACGACACGGTCGGCAACGGCCGGCGCTTCGGCCAGCAGGCGTTCGGCCAGGGCATGCACGCCCGGCAACATCGCCGCGTCGCGGGCCAGGTCGGCGATGCGGAACGCGGCCAGGCCGGTCTGGCGGGTGCCGAGCAGTTCGCCGGGACCGCGCAGTTCCAGGTCCTTTTCGGCGATCACGAAACCGTCATTGGTCTGGCGCATGGTCTCCAGCCGCTGCCGCGCCATCGCCGACAAAGGCGCCTGGTACATCAGCACGCAGCTCGACGCGGCGGCGCCGCGCCCCACCCGCCCACGCAGCTGGTGCAGCTGTGCCAGGCCCAGGCGCTCGGCGTTCTCGATGATCATCAGCGAGGCATTGGGCACGTCGACGCCGACCTCGATCACCGTGGTGGCGACCAGCAGGCCGGTCTCGCCGGCCTTGAACGCGCGCATCGCCGCCTGCTTCTCGGCGGTCTTCATGCGCCCATGCACCAGCCCGACGCGCACGCCCGGCAACTGCGCCGACAAGGCCTCGAAGGTCGCCTGCGCGGCGACGGCTTCCATGCGCCCCGCGTTCGCTCCGGGCTTTCCGTCCTCGTCGTCGCTCTCGTCGATCAGCGTGCACACCCAGTAGGCCTGGCGCCCCTGCGCGCAGGCCAGGCGGATGCGCTCGACCAGTTCGGGGCGGCGTTCTGCGCTGATGACGATGGTCCGCACCGGGGTGCGCCCGGGCGGCAGTTCGTCGATCGCCGATACGTCCAGGTCGGAATACGCCGCCATCGCCAGCGTGCGCGGGATCGGCGTGGCGGTCATCACCAGCTGGTGCGGCACGCTGCGGCCGTCGGCGCCCTTGTCGCGCAGCGCCAGCCGCTGGTGTACGCCGAAGCGGTGCTGTTCGTCGACGATGGCCAGCGCCAGGTCGTGGAAGACCACGCTGTCCTGCATCAGCGCATGCGTGCCGACCACCACCTGCGCCTGCCCGGAGGCGATGTCCTCCACTACCTTTGCCCGTGCCTTGCCGGTGACCTTGCCGGCCAGCCACGCCACGCGCACGCCCAGCGGTTCGAGCCAGCCGCGCAGGTTGGCCAGGTGCTGCTCGGCGAGCAGTTCGGTCGGTGCCGCCAGCGCCACCTGCTTGCCCTGCTCCACCGCCAGCATCGCCGCCAGCGCCGCCACCACGGTCTTGCCGGAACCGACATCGCCCTGCACCAGCCGCAGCATCGGGTGCGGGCGCGCGAGATCCTCGCGGATCTGCGCGAATACGCGCTGCTGCGCGCCGGTGAGCCGGAACGGCAGCGACTGGCGCAATTGCCGCACGCGCTTGTCGCCACCCCTCAACGCAGGTGCGTGGTGTTGCTGCAGGGCGATGCGCTGGCGGCGCAGGCTCAGGTGATGGGCGAGCAGCTCTTCCATCGCCAGACGCCGCTGCGCCGGATGCGTGCCGGCGCCAAGCGCGGCCACGTCGGCATCGGCGGGCGGGCGGTGCATGGTCAACAGCGCCTGGCGCAGCGACGGCAGGGCCAGCCCGTCGAGCAGGTGCGCCGGCAACAGCTCCAGCGCGGCCTCGCCGGGCAGGCGTTCCAGCGCCTGCCCGATCAGCTTGCGCAGGGTCGCCGGGCCGATGCCTTCGACGACCGGATAGACCGGGTCCAGCGCATCGCCGAGGCCGGCTTCCTCGCCATCGCCGAGCATGCGGTAACTGGGGTGCACGATCTCCAGCCCGTGCTGACCGGGGCGCGGGGTGCCATAGCAGCGCAGGCGCGCGCCGACCGCGAACTGCGCCACCTGCGCGGCGCGGAAATGGAAGAAGCGCAGCACCAGGGTGCCGCGCGAACCATCCTCCACCGCTACCCGCAGCATCGGCCGGTAGCGGAAGCCCCGCTCCACCGCGACTACCCGCCCTTCGACCTGGGCGGCGGCGCCCGGCTGCAGCGCGGCGATGGCGCTCAACCGGGTGCGGTCCTCGTAGCGCAGCGGCAGGTGCAGCCAAAGGTCCTGCAGGCTGCCGATGCCGCGCGCCTGCAGCTTGGCGGCCACCGCCGGGCCGACGCCCGGCAGCGCCGTCACCGGCGTTTCGCCATTGGCCGCCAGTGCGGGGGCGACCGGCCGGGTACGCGCCATGCGTGGGGATCAGTCCAGGATCATCACCGCATCGACCTCGAACGCCGCGCCCTTGGGCAGGCCCGACACTTCGATGGTGGAGCGGGCCGGGAACGGCGCCTGGAAGTATTCCTGCATCACCGCGTTGACCTTGGCGAACTCGCCCAGATCGGTCAGGTACAGGCCCAGGCGCACGATCTTGTCGAACGAGCCGCCGGCTTCCTCGGCCACCGCCTTGAGGTTGTCGAACGCACGGCGCGCCTGTGCGGCGACGTCGCCGGCGACGATGTCGCCGGTGGCCGGGTCCAGCGGGATCTGGCCGGAGAAGTACACGGTGTTGCCGGCGCGCACGGCCTGCGAGTACGGGCCGATGGCGGCCGGCGCATTGGCGGTGTTGATGATCTGGCGGGACATGGGGAGCTCCGGTTGGGATAAAGACGGGCCATTGTAACGTCCGCTCCCGGCGCATCGGCTCCCGTGCGCTGCGGGGCAATGCCC
>NZ_JASCOS010000191.1:0-4367 GCF_029959705.1 Stenotrophomonas sp. PS02297
GCGGGGGCGGCCGGGCCCCCCCACCACGCACACGGGACCCGCGCATGGCAATCAATGGAAAAGCACTGGCCGTCGGGCTCGTGGTGCTGGCCGCGGTCGTGGCCGTCGGCTTCTACTACAAGGGCGGCGGCAAAGGCGCGGCCAAGCCCAAGGCGGCGCCGCTGGTCAGCGTCACCCGGGCGCAGGCGCTCGACCTGCCGGTGCGCATCGACAGCCAGGGACACCTGGTGCCGCTGAAGCAGGTCGACGTGCGCGCGCAGATCAGCGCGCGCCTGCGCGCGATCCATTTCCGCGAAGGCGACGACGTGCGCGCCGGGCAGCTGCTGTTCACCCTGGACGATGCCGAGCTGGAGGCGCAGCTGGAACGCACCCGCGCGCAGGCCACCCAGGTCAAGGCGCAGCTGGAGGATGCGCAGCGCGCGCTTTCCCGCGGACGCGAGCTGGTCGGTACCGGTTACATCTCCTCCAGCGCGCTGGATACGCTGGCGGCCAACGTCAAGACGCTGGAAGCGCAGCGCCGCGGCGCACAGGCCGAGATCGATGCGGCGCGCGTGCAGCTGGCGCATACCCGCATCGTCGCGCCGATGGACGGCAAGACCGGTGCGCTGGCCGCCTACGAAGGCAGCCTGGTGCAGGCCGGCGACAGCGCGCCGCTGGTGAGCCTGCTGCAGTTCGACCCGATCGCCGCCGAATTCGCGTTGCCCGAGCGGCACCTGGACGCGCTGCTGGCCGCGCGCGCGCGCGGCCAGGTGCAGGTGCGCGTGCAGGCGCCCGGCGGGAAGATGCTCGACGGCGAACTGTTCTTCATCGACAACCGGGTCAATCCGGCCACCGGTACGCTGCAGCTCAAGGCGCGCTTCCCCAATCCCGGGCATGCGCTGTGGCCCGGCGCCTATGCGCGGGTGGAACTGCTGGCCGGCAGCGATCCGGGCGTCATCGTGCTGCCGCCGCAGGCGGTCCTGGAGGGGCCCGACGGCCACTTCGTCTATCGGTTGGGCGACGACCGCAAGGTGCGGGCGCAGGCGGTGACGCTGCTGCGCATCCAGGAGCAGAACGCGGTGGTGACCGGCGTCGGCGATGGCGACCAGGTGGTGGTGGAGGGCAACCAGAACCTGCGCGATGGCAGCGAAGTCCAGGTCGCCGACGCGCCTGCCGCCGGCGGCACGCCATGAACATCTCCGGGCTGTGCCTGCAGCGCCCGGTCGCGACGCTGCTGCTGTGGATCAGCGTGGTCGTCGCCGGCATCGTCGCCTGGTTCCACCTGCCGATCGCCGCGCTGCCGCGCTACGAGACGCCGGTGATCGAGGTCAAGGCCAAACTGCCCGGCGCCAGCCCGGAGAACATGGCCGCCTCGGTGGCCACGCCGCTGGAGAAGGAGTTCTCCGCCATCCCGGGTCTGGTCGGCAGCAGTTCGGAGAACATCCAGGGCGAGAGCGTGATCCTGCTGGAGTTCTCCGCGCGCCGCGACATCGATGCCGCCGCGGCCGACGTGCAGGCCGCGCTGTTCCGGGTCAGCCGCTCGCTGCCCACCGAGATGAGCACGCCGCCGTCCTACAGCAAGGTCAACCCGGGCGACGCGCCGATCCTCAAGCTCGGCATCAGTTCGCCGACCATGCCGCTGTCCGAGCTCAACGCCTACATCGACGAGCTGGTGATCCCGGCGCTGTCCACGGTCGACGGCGTGGCCCAGGTCGTCGCCAAGGGCCGCAAGCGCTACGCGGTGCGCGTGCAGGCCGATCCGGCGCGGCTGGCGGCGCTGGACCTGACCCTGCTGGACGTGGCCAGCGCGCTGAAGACCGCCAACGCCAACACCGCGCTCGGCCAGCTGGACAGCAGCCGGCAGATGATGATGGTGCAGATGCCGGGCGAGCTGATGCTGGCGCGCGACTTCGCCCAGGTGATCGTCGCCAGCCGCGACGGCCAGGGCATCCGCCTGGCCGACATCGCCCAGGTCCGCGACAGCGTCGAGGAAGTGCAGAACATCGGCGAGGTCAACGGCGTCAACTCGGTGCTGCTGGACATCAAGCGCCAGCCTGGCGCCAACACCGTGCGCACGGTGGACAGCATCATGGCGCTGCTGCCGCGGCTGCAGGCGCAGCTGCCCGGCTCGGTGCGGATCGTCACCCTGGGCGACCGCTCCACGTCCATCCGCGAGGCCATCCACGACGTCAACCTCACCCTGCTGCTGACCATCGCCCTGGTCATCCTGGTGATCCTGCTGTTCCTGCGCCGGCTCACCTCGGCGGCGATCCCGTCGATCAGCCTGCCGATCTCGCTGCTGGGCACGTTCGCGCTGATGTACGCCATGGGCCTGTCGCTCAACAACATCTCATTGATGGGCATCACCATTGCCGTGGGCCTGGTGGTGGACGATGCGATCGTGGTGCTGGAGAACGTGATGCGCCACATCGAGCAGGGCATGGCGCCGCGCGAGGCCGCGCTGCGCGGCGCGCGCGAGGTCGGCTTCACCGTCGTCTCCATCTCGGTGTCGCTGGTGGCGGTGTTCATCCCGATCTTCTTCATGCCCGGCACCGCCGGCCTTTTGTTCCACGAGTTCGCCATCGTCGTCACCCTGGCCATCCTGGTCTCGGCTGCGGTGGCGCTGACCCTGATTCCGGTACTGGTGCCGATGCTGGTGCGCAATGCGCCGCGGCACGACGATGCGCCCGGCTGGAACCGCGGCTTCGAGCGCCTGTTCGAGCGCACGCTGGCGCTGTACCGGCACGGCCTGGACTGGTCGCTGGCGCACCCGCGCACGGTGCTGGCCGTCGGCGCCGGGACGCTGGTGCTGACCGCGCTGCTGTATGTCACTTCGCCGCGCTCGTTCTTTCCCGAGGAGGACATCGGCCAGGTCTCGGTGAAGGTCAAGACGCCGCCGGAGATGTCCTTCGAGGGCCGGCTGGCGGTACTGCGGCGCATCCAGGACGTGCTGCTGGAGGACGATGCGATCCTCGCCTCGGCCTCGAAAGTGGACCACGACACCACCAAGTTCGACCTGGACCTGAAACCGCGCGGGCAACGCCCGCCGATGGACCAGGTGCTGGCGCGGATGCGCGCCAACACCAACTTCATCCCCGGGGTGAAGGTCAATTTCAGCCCGGTGCAGAACCTGAAGATCGGCGCCAGTTCGTCCAGCAGCACCTACCAGTACACGCTGCAGTCGGTGGGCAGCGAACAACTGGATGCCTGGTCGGAAAAGCTGCTGGCCGCGCTGCGCGGGTCGGATGTGTTCGTCGGCCTGGACACCGATTTCGAGAAGAGCGGCCTGCAGGCGCAGATCCACCTGGACCGCGACAAGATGGCCCTGCTCGGCGTGGACATGGCCGACCTGCGCACCAGCCTGCATGCCGCGTTCGGTGGCCGCGAGGTGTCCTCGATCCATGCGCCGCAGGCAACCTACAAGGTCATCATGGAGCTGGAAGACCGCTACCGCCGCGACGAGACCGACCTGTCGCGCATCCACGTGCGCAGCCAGCAGGGCGGCATGGTGCCGCTGAGCGCGTTCGCCACGCTCTCGCGCGGCACCGGCACGATGACGGTGCTGCACAAGGCGCAGCTGCCGGCGATCACCTTCTCCTTCGAACTGGCGCCGGGCCGCTCGCTGTCCGACGCGACCGCGGCCATCGACCGGGCCAAGCGCGAGATCGGCCTGCCGGCCACGGTGTTCGGCAGCTTCGACGGGCAGGCGGCGGTGTTCGAGCAGTCGCAGACCTCGCAGCTGTGGCTGATCGTGGTCGCCATCGCGGTGATCTACGTGATCCTGGGCGTGCTCTACGAGAGCTGGATCCACCCGGTCACGATCCTGATGGGCATCCCGTCGGCGGCCGTGGGCGCGTTCCTGGCGCTGCGCCTGACCGGGCTGGACATCAGCTTCATCGCGATGATCGGGGTGCTGCTGCTGATCGGCATCGTCAAGAAGAACGCGATCATGATGATCGACTTCGCGCTGGACGCGCAGCGCCGGCACGGCATCGCCGCGCGCGAGGCCATCCACCAGGCCTGCCTGCTGCGCTTCCGCCCGATCATGATGACTACGCTGTGCGCGATGATGGGCGCCATGCCGATCGCGCTGGGGCTGGGCGCCGGCGCCGAGCTGCGCCAGCCGATGGGCGTGGTCATCGTCGGCGGCCTGCTGTTCTCGCAGGTCATCACGCTGTTCATCACCCCGGTGGTCTACCTGTGGTTCGACCGGCTGACGCGGCGGTTCGACGGCCGGGCAGCGGCACTCGCCAACAGCTGATCCGGCATCTGCGTCGCGATCCCCGCAGGAGCGGCTTCAGCCGCGATGAGGCCTTCCCATCGAATTTCCGCGGACGGGTGATGCGCGGTCCGGTGCGGAACGATCTGCATGAAGGCCCCATCGCGGC
>NZ_JASCOS010000192.1:0-4352 GCF_029959705.1 Stenotrophomonas sp. PS02297
GCGGTGACGACGGTGAGCGAGGAGGCGGTGTGCATCACGGCGCCGAACCTTGCCGCGCGCTGGGCGATTGCGGCCGGGCAACGGCGGCACCAGCGCTGATCTTGGGGGCGCGGTAAACAGCAACGGCGCCGCTGGGCGCCGTTGTTGTTGGGGGATGGGGTGTCTGCGTCATCGTCGTTTTCGATGCGGCACAAAAGCAAACCCCCGCTGCGTGAGCAGCGGGGGTTTGGGGATAAAAACCCTGGCGATGACCTACTCTCGCATGGCTTGAGCCACACTACCATCGGCGCAGCTGCGTTTCACTTCCGAGTTCGGGATGGGATCGGGTGGTTCCACAGCGCTAATTTCACCAGGGAGAGGGTTGGAGGGTCGCTATCCGTTGTACTGGATGAAGCGCCAGCCTCTCGTAGGTTCTTGTGACGTAGCGTGCACTTGGGTCTATCGACATGTCATGTCGGCCAAGGCAACTTGAGGTTATATGGTCAAGCCACACGGATCATTAGTATCAGTTAGCTCAACGCGTTGCCGCGCTTACACACCTGACCTATCAACCACGTAGTCTACATGGTTCCTTCAGGGGGCTTGTGCCCCGGGAAGTCTCATCTTGAGGCGCGCTTCCCGCTTAGATGCTTTCAGCGGTTATCGCTTCCGAACATAGCTACCCGGCAATGCCACTGGCGTGACAACCGGAACACCAGAGGTTCGTCCACTCCGGTCCTCTCGTACTAGGAGCAGCCCCTCTCAAACTTCCAACGCCCATGGCAGATAGGGACCGAACTGTCTCACGACGTTCTGAACCCAGCTCGCGTACCACTTTAAATGGCGAACAGCCATACCCTTGGGACCGACTACAGCCCCAGGATGTGATGAGCCGACATCGAGGTGCCAAACACCGCCGTCGATATGAACTCTTGGGCGGTATCAGCCTGTTATCCCCGGAGTACCTTTTATCCGTTGAGCGATGGCCCTTCCATACAGAACCACCGGATCACTAAGTCCTAGTTTCCTACCTGCTTGATCCGTCGATCTTGCAGTCAAGCACGCTTATGCCTTTGCACACAGTGCGCGATGTCCGACCGCGCTGAGCGTACCTTCGAGCTCCTCCGTTACTCTTTAGGAGGAGACCGCCCCAGTCAAACTACCCACCATACACGGTCCCCGACCCGGATAACGGGCCTAGGTTAGAACGTCAAGCACGACAGGGTGGTATTTCAAGGATGGCTCCACTGCAGCTAGCGCCACAGTTTCATAGCCTCCCACCTATCCTACACAGACGAACTCAACGTTCAGTGTAAAGCTATAGTAAAGGTTCACGGGGTCTTTCCGTCTTGCCACGGGAACGCTGCATCTTCACAGCGATTTCAATTTCACTGAGTCTCGGGTGGAGACAGCGCCGCTGTCGTTACGCCATTCGTGCAGGTCGGAACTTACCCGACAAGGAATTTCGCTACCTTAGGACCGTTATAGTTACGGCCGCCGTTTACTGGGGCTTCGATCAAGAGCTTCGCCTTGCGGCTGACCCCATCAATTAACCTTCCAGCACCGGGCAGGCGTCACACCCTATACGTCCACTTTCGTGTTTGCAGAGTGCTGTGTTTTTGATAAACAGTCGCAGCGGCCTGGTCACTTCGACCATCACCAGCTATAGCCCGCATGGGCCACCGGCAATGGTGCACCTTCTCCCGAAGTTACGGTGCCATGTTGCCTAGTTCCTTCACCCGAGTTCTCTCAAGCGCCTGAGAATTCTCATCCTACCCACCTGTGTCGGTTTACGGTACGGTCTGCGTAAGCTGAAGCTTAGGAGCTTTTCCTGGAAGCGTGGTATCAGTGACTTCGTCTTAAAGACTCGTCTCGGTGCTCGGTCTTAAAGGATCCCGGATTTGCCAAAGATCCAAACCTACCGCCTTTCCCCAGGACAACCAACGCCTGGTACACCTAACCTTCTCCGTCCCTCCATCGCACTTACGCGAGGTGCAGGAATATTAACCTGCTTCCCATCGACTACGCATTTCTGCCTCGCCTTAGGGGCCGACTCACCCTGCGCCGATTAACGTTGCGCAAGGAAACCTTGGGCTTTCGGCGTGCGGGTTTTTCACCCGCATTATCGTTACTCATGTCAGCATTCGCACTTCCGATACCTCCAGCAGACTTCTCAATCCACCTTCGCAGGCTTACGGAACGCTCCTCTACCGCGCATAACAAAGTTATGCACCCCAAGCTTCGGTTCTGTGCTTAGCCCCGTTAAATCTTCCCCGCAGACCGACTCGACCAGTGAGCTATTACGCTTTCTTTAAAGGGTGGCTGCTTCTAAGCCAACCTCCTGGCTGTCTGTGCCTTTCCACATGGTTTTCCACTTAGCACAAAATTTGGGACCTTAGCTGTGGGTCTGGGTTGTTTCCCTTTTCACGACGGACGTTAGCACCCGCCGTGTGTCTCCCATACAGTCCGTCTCGGTATTCGGAGTTTGCAATGGTTTGGTAAGTCGCGATGACCCCCTAGCCATAACAGTGCTCTACCCCCGAGAGGATACATATGAGGCGCTACCTAAATAGCTTTCGAGGAGAACCAGCTATCTCCGGGTTCGATTAGCTTTTCACTCCTAATCACACCTCATCCCCTACCTTTGCAACGGGAGTGGGTTCGGGCCTCCAGTGCGTGTTACCGCACCTTCACCCTGGGCATGACTAGATCACCCGGTTTCGGGTCTACTGCCCGCGACTATGCGCCCTTATCAGACTCGGTTTCCCTTCGCCTCCCCTATACGGTTAAGCTTGCCACGAACAGTAAGTCGCTGACCCATTATACAAAAGGTACGCAGTCACTCTTTCGAGCTCCTACTGCTTGTACGCACACGGTTTCAGGTTCTATTTCACTCCCCTCTCCGGGGTTCTTTTCGCCTTTCCCTCACGGTACTGGTTCACTATCGGTCGGTCAGTAGTATTTAGCCTTGGAGGATGGTCCCCCCATGTTCAGACAGGGTTTCACGTGCCCCGCCCTACTCGTCTTCACTGGAATGGCCCTTTCAAATACAGGGCTATCACCTTCTATGGCCGGCCTTTCCAGACCGTTTTTCTAGAACCATACCAGCTTAAGGGCTGTTCCCCGTTCGCTCGTCGCTACTCAGGGAATCTCGGTTGATTTCTTTTCCTCCGGTTACTTAGATATTTCAGTTCACCGGGTTCGCCTTGCATGGCTATGTATTCACCATGCAATACCGCCGAAGCGGTGGGTTTCCCCATTCGGACATTGCCGGATCAAAGCTTGTTGCCAGCTCCCCGACACTTTTCGCAGGCTGCCACGTCCTTCATCGCCTCTGACCGCCAAGGCATCCACCGTGTGCGCTTATTCGCTTGACCATATAACCGCAAGTTGCCTTGGGTTATCTGATGTCCAGGGGTACAAAGCCCGGACACGAATATAACGACTCAATTAATAAAGAGACTTGCGTCTCTCGCCTTAGCCTCACGACACGTCAAGATAGACATCTCAAACGCTCGCTACGTCACAAGTTTTAAAAGAACAGGACACGGCCACAATGCCGCAACCAATCAATTCTTTCGTATGCGCCAATCATTCAGAGTGGTGGGTCTGGGAGGACTCGAACCACCGACCTCACCCTTATCAGGGGTGCGCTCTAACCACCTGAGCTACAGACCCAATGTTCTGTCAAAGCTTAGTGGTGGAGCCTGTCGGGATCGAACCGACGACCCCCTGCTTGCAAAGCAGGTGCTCTCCCAGCTGAGCTAAGGCCCCAAAATGGGACTTCTCCACACCGGCTGCCGGTGCAGAACTCTGAATGCAGGTCTCTTGTGAGGGCGCCTGACAGGCGATGCTGTCATGCTCAAAAGGAGGTGATCCAGCCGCACCTTCCGATACGGCTACCTTGTTACGACTTCACCCCAGTCATCGGCCACACCGTGGCAAGCGCCCTCCCGAAGGTTAAGCTACCTGCTTCTGGTGCAACAAACTCCCATGGTGTGACGGGCGGTGTGTACAAGGCCCGGGAACGTATTCACCGCAGCAATGCTGATCTGCGATTACTAGCGATTCCGACTTCATGGAGTCGAGTTGCAGACTCCAATCCGGACTGAGATAGGGTTTCTGGGATTGGCTTACCGTCGCCGGCTTGCAGCCCTCTGTCCCTACCATTGTAGTACGTGTGTAGCCCTGGCCGTAAGGGCCATGATGACTTGACGTCATCCCCACCTTCCTCCGGTTTGTCACCGGCGGTCTCCTTAGAGTTCCCACCATTACGTGCTGGCAACTAAGGACAAGGGTTGCGCTCGTTGCGGGACTTAACCCAACATCTCACGACACGAGCTGACGACAGCCATGCAGCACCTGTGTTCGCG
>NZ_JASCOS010000193.1:0-4322 GCF_029959705.1 Stenotrophomonas sp. PS02297
CACCATGGGCGAGATCGTCAGTTCGGTGCAGCGGGTGACCGACATCATGGCCGAGATCTCGGCTGCCTCGCAGGAACAGAGCGCCGGCATCGAACAGGTCAACCAGACCGTGGTGCAGATGGACGAAACCACCCAGCAGAACGCTGCGCTGGTGGAGGAAGCCACCGCCGCCGCGCGCACGATGGAAGACCAGGCCAACGACCTGGCCACGGCGGTATCGATGTTCCGCACCACGACGACCCGCGCCGCGCCCACTGCCCGGCCGCTACTCACGGTCGTGCCCCCGGCGGCGAAGCCGCAGCCGGCGCCGGGCACGCTGCCGCGTCCACGACCGGTGCCTGTATCCACGCTCCAGACCGACGGCGGCGACTGGCAGGAGTTCTGAGCGGCGGACACTGCCGCATCGCACCGGTGCCATCGCATCGGTGCTAAAGAGCCTTGGAGCGGGGCCGATACTCCATGAAGCCCTGCCGGTATGCTGTTGCCTCCAGGCCTCCGCCACCCCTGTTCCAGAGATCATGTCAGAGCGCGAACCGACGGAATCCGCCCTTCCCTCCTTCGACGGCAACCTGTATGCCGACGAGAAGTACATGGTCCGCAATCCGCGCCAGATCCGCCTCCTGCTGCAGGCGATGATCGACCAGCGCGCCACGATCGCGGTCCATCCGGACGGCCGCGAACAGTCCTATCCCAGCGCCGTGCTGGAACTGGACGAGGACACCCTGCTGCTCGACGGCAGCCCGATGCCGCAGGTCAACCGCAGCGTCGGCGAAGCTTCGCGCCTGCTGTGCTTCGCGCAGGTGGACAAGGTCATGGTGCGCTTCCGCCTGGAACACCCGCAGGTGCTGGTCGAGGACGGACGCACGGCGTTCCGCGTCGGGCTCCCCGAAGAGGCCTACCACCTGCAGCGCCGCGAGCTGTACCGGCTGGAGACGCCGGTCGGCGATTCGCCCTGGTGCGTCTTCCCCGATCCGCAGGGGGGAGACCCCCTGCGCTGGCGCGTGGTGGACATCAGCGCCGGCGGCCTGGCCGTGCTCCTGCCCCCCGACCTGGACCTGCTGCGCCTGCAGCAGCGGCTGGGCGGGTGCGAACTGCTGCTGCCCGATTCGGCGCCGATCCCGGTCACCCTGGTGGTCTGCAGCCAGCTGATGCGCAAGCAGGCCAATGGCATCGAGCAGCAGCGCGTGGGCCTGCGCTTCGAGGATCTGCCGCGCGGTGCCGATGCGGCCATCCAGCGCTACATCTTCCGGGTCGACCGCGAGCGCAAGGTGCGCAGGAACGGCGGCGCCTAGGGTTCCACCTAAAGTCCCGGCGGCCGGTGCCGATACACGGAGGTGAGCCATCTCCGCACCGCATGCCGCCAGGACCAGGAACCCAGATGAACGACACCAGCGCCCACGCTGCCACTTCCGGCGGCGAGTACCTCAGCTTCACGCTCGGCAACGAGCATTACGGGGTGGATATCCTCAAAGTGCAGGAAATCCGCGGTTACGACGCCGTCACCCGCGTTCCCGACGCACCGGACTACATCAAGGGCGTGATCAACCTGCGCGGCACCATCGTGCCGGTCATCGACCTGCGCCTGAAGCTGCGCCTGGACGAGGCCCGCTACGATGCCTTCACCGTGATGATCGTGCTCAACGTGGAAGACCGCGTGGTCGGCATCGTCGTGGACAGCGTCTCCGACGTGATCCCGCTCAGCGCCGAGCAGATCCGCCCGAAGCCGGAATTCGGCGCCGCGGTGGACACCCGCTTCATCTCCGGCATCGGCACCCAGGACGAGCGCATGCTGATCCTGCTGGACATCGAGACCCTGCTCGATACCGCCGACCTGGGCCAGGCCGCCGTCGCGGAAGAAGCTGCCGCCTAAAACGTTATATCCGTCACATTTTCATGTGCGGCGTATCAATCATCGGCCGTGCCTGCCGATACCGAGCGCATGGCCGGCCGTTCGCCGGCGAAACCCCAATCCGGAGAAAAAGATGTCCAAGCCCTTCATTTCGCTGATGTCCGCGGCCCTGCTGGCAAGCGTGTCCCTGGTCGCCGCCGCCGACGAGATGATCCCGCCCGAGAACGCGGCCCGTTTCGCCGGCAAGGACGGCATGGTCTGCGGCAAGGTCGAAAAGGCCCGCTACGCCGAAGGTTCCGAAGGCCAGCCGACCTTCCTGCACATGGGCGGCTCGTTCCCGCGCCACACCTTCTCGGCGCGCATCCCCGGCTCGGCGCGCGGCAACTTCAGCTTCGACCTGATGTCGCTGGAAGGCAAGACCGTGTGCGCGATCGGCAAGATCCAGCGCGATGCCTCGCGCGCCGAGATCGAAGTCACCTCGCCGTCCAGCCTGAAGCTGGCCAACATCAAGTAATCCATCCCGACGTCGCCGCGCCGGCCATGCCGGCGCGGTCCCCGCCGTGCCTTGGCCGGGGGATGCAGCAGGAGACAGCGCAACCATGCAGTGGATCAAGAACCTCAACCTGATGCCGAAGCTGATGCTCACCTTCGGCATCGTCCTGTTCGTGATGCTGATCCAGGGCATCGTCGCCTATCGTGGCCTGCACTCGCTGGACAGCGTCACCAACGAGATCGCGGAAAAGCGCATGGCCGGCCTGCGCACCAGCGGAGAACTGGCCGGCATGGTCAGCGAGTACCGCAACGCGTCCTACCAGAGCCTGATCCGCGCCAGCGCCGACGTGAAGACGGAGGCCAAGACCCGTGCCGGCGAACTGCGCGTCCAGATCGACGAATCCATCGACAAGTATTCCAAGCTGATCGACAACCCGCAGCAGCGCAAGCTGTTCGACACCTTCGTCGCCGACTGGGATGCAACCAAGAAGTCCTACGACTCGGTCACCGAGCTGCTGGAACTGGACCTGCCCGACGACGCGATCGACACCTTCGTCGGCGAGACCCGCAACCTGCACCGCAAGGCCTATGCGTCGCTCGAAGCGCTGGCGACGGACGAGAACACCCGTGCGCAGGCAGCCAGCGGCCAGGCCGCCGACACCTATTCGGCCTCCGTCGCCGTCACGTTGATCGCGGTGCTGGTCGGCGCCGGCGCCGGCCTGCTGCTGGCCTGGCTGTTCGCCCGTTCGCTGGTCGGTTCGATGCGCGGCGCGGTGGACGTGGCCAACGAGATCGCCGGCGGCAAGCTCGACGGCACCATCGACACCCGCCGCTCCGACGAGGTCGGCGAACTGCTGCGCTCCATGCAGCGCATGCAGCGCGACCTGCGCGAGCGCATCGAGCGCGACCAGGCAGTCGCCGCCGAGAACCTGCGCATCCGCACCGCGCTGGACTATTCCTCCACCGGCGTCTACCTGACCGATACCGACCTGCAGATCGTCTATGCCAACCGGGCGCTGGCGCACACGCTGGAGCGCTACGCCGACGACATCCACGGCGCGCTCGACCATTACGACGCCTCGCGTCCGCTGGTCGGCCAGCCGGTGACCTCGCTGGAGTTCCGCGGCGAAATGGACCGCAGCGTGCTCGACGCGCTGCAGCGCACCGGCGTGGCCTCGCGCGAGATGCGCTACGGCGAGGCCCAGTTCGCGCAGACCATCTCGGCCATCCGCGACGAGGCCGGCAGCGTGGTCGGCCATGTCGTCGAATGGCGCGACCGCACCACCGAGGCCATGGTGGAACGCGAAGTCGCGCGGGTGATCGACGCCGCCGCCGCGGGCGATCTGAGCGGCCGCATCGGCACCGATGGCAAGGACGGCTTCTTCCTGGAGCTGGCGCGCCAGCTCAACAGCCTGCTCGACGCCAACGCCAGCAGCCTGGAGCAGATTTCCGGCCTGCTGTCCGCGCTGTCGCAGGGCGACCTGACCGTGCGCATGCAGGGCGATTTCCAGGGCGTGTTCGCGCGCATGCGCGACGACGCCAACGCCACCACCGAACAGCTGACCGCCATCGTCGGCCGCATCAAGCAGTCCACCGCGGCGATCAACTCCGCCGCCGGCGAGATCGCATCGGGCAACAACGACCTGTCGCGCCGCACCGAGCAGCAGGCCGCCAACCTGGAGGAAACGGCCGCCTCGATGGAGGAACTGACCTCCACCGTGCGCCAGAACGCCGAACACGCCCGCCAGGCCAACCAGCTGGCGCAGGGCGCGGCCGGCGTCGCCTCGCAGGGCGGCGAAGTTGTCGGCCAGGTGGTCACCACCATGTCGGCCATCGAGGCCTCGTCGAAGAAGATCGCCGACATCATCAGCGTCATCGACGGTATCGCCTTCCAGACCAACATCCTGGCCTTGAACGCGGCGGTGGAAGCCGCGCGCGCCGGGGAGCAGGGCCGCGGGGGGGCCGGGGGGGGCGCGGGAGT
>NZ_JASCOS010000194.1:0-4226 GCF_029959705.1 Stenotrophomonas sp. PS02297
GCTTCAGCCGCGATGGCGCGTTCCCGATGAACCACCGCGCACGCCAGCAAAGCTGTCTCCAGCAATTTCAGGAAAGCTCCATCGCGGCTGAAGCCGCTCCTACGGGGATCGTGCGAGGACGGCGGGAGGGACGTCATCCATGGCAGAGCCGCACGAACAGCGGCGCACGCGGGTGGCGCCATGAAAAACCCTCCCTGCGGAGGCAGGGAGGGTTTCGATCCACGACCGGGGAACGTGCGCCTCAGAAGTTGTAGCGCAGCGACACGTACCAGTTGCGCGGCAGGCCGTAGTAGGCGGTCTGGATATTGGCAATGCTGGCAAATTCCTGACCCTCGGTCTTGTACTGCCTGTCGGTCAGGTTGCGCACGCCGGCGCGCACCTGCCAGGCCATCTGCGGCGAATCCCATACGCCGTAGACGCCCACCAGGGTGTACGCGTCCTGGCTCAGCACCGCGCGGTTGTCCACGCTCAGCCAGGTCTTGCCGCGGTAGGACACGTCGCCGCCGAAGGTCAGGTTGCCGTTGTCGCCCAGCCCGAACACATGCTGCAGGGCCACGCGCGCGGTCCAGTCCGGCGAAAACGGTACGTGGTCATGGATCACGTTGACCGGGTCATAACCCGGGTAAGCGGGATCATGGCGCGGGTCGTCGAACCGATCGTATTTGGCATCCAGCCAGCTCAGCTGCCCACTCAGGGTGGTGGCTTCGCCCAGCAACGCGCTGCCTTCCAGTTCGATGCCCTTGATGTTCACCTTGGCGGCGTTCAGCACCGGGAACTTGAAATCCGGAATCATCGAGCCCGGATTGGAAATCTCCGATACGCGGGCCTGGAAGTCGGAGTAATTGCTGTAGAAGGCCGCCGCGCTGCCACGGAACCGACGATCCGCCGACGTGCCCTTCAGGCCCGCTTCGTAGGTCCATACGAATTCCGGGTTGAAGCGGGCGGTCCTGACTTCATACGCGGAATTGGCACGGCCATTGAAGCCTCCGGACTTGAAGCCGCGATTGGCCGACACATAGCCCATCAGGTTGTCGCTGAACGCCTTCTGCAGGCTGACCGAAGGCGTCATCGCCGTCCACGACGCCGAGGTCGCCGGGAACGGTACCGTTTCATTCAACCCGGTAAACGGCGCCCCCCAGAAGGTGCTGGTGGTGCGCTCGTAATCCTTGGTGTCCTTGGTCCAGCGCACACCGGCTGCCAGAGTCCAGCTCGGCGCGAACGTCCAGTTGGCATGTGCGAAAGCGGCTTTCGACGTGGTTTCCAGGTCATCGGAAATGGTGCGCAGGAACTTCACCTGGCTACCAAGCACGCCGAACAGATCGCTGGCGTAGGCCTCCTGATAGGAAGGAACATTTTCCTTCATGTAATAGGCGCCGAAGGTCAGGTGCAGGTTGCTGCCATTGTCGTAGTGCAGCTGGAATTCCTGGCTCTTCTGGTTCTGGTCCAATGCGACCAGCACGTCGCCCAGTTCGTACTCGGAGGCATCGATGTCGATGTACGACTTGGTCTTGAGCTTGCGGTAAGCGCTGATGCTCTTCAGCGTCCACTGCTCGTCGATGTCCCAATCCATTGCCAGCGAGGCACCGGAGTGCTTCAGGTACTGGCCCTGGCCGTCCTTGAACGAAGTACGGACGCGGCGATCCCACTTGCCGGTTTCGCCCGGCTTGAGCACGACCTTTCCGAGCACGACATCGGTACGCTCCAGGTTGGCCATCGGTCGACCCAGGGTCAGCGCGGCGTCCTGCTTGGTCGTATCCAGCGACAGGGTGGCGCGGAAGTTGTCGGCCGGGTTGAAAGCCAGCTTGACGCGCAGCGCCTCGGTGTCGTCGTCGTTGTAGTGCTTGCCGGTGTCGGCATCCCTGACATAGCCGTCGTTGGTGATCTTGGCACCGGCGGCGCTGGCCGCGAAGGTGTCGCTCAGCTTGCCCGACACGTAGAAGCGGCCCTCCAGGCGGCCGTAGTCGCCGGCGGTGACTTCCACCGCGCCGCCCTCGTTGTCGAACGGGTTCTTGGTGGTCAGCTTGATCGCGCCGCCGGTGGAGTTCTTGCCGTACAGCGTGCCCTGCGGGCCGCGCAGCACTTCCAGCTGCTGGATGTCGAACAGCGAGAACAGCGCGCCGTTGATGCGCGAGTAGTAGACGTCGTCCACGTACATGCCCACGCCCGGATCGAAGGTCTGCAGCGCGTCCGGCTGGCCGATGCCGCGGATGAACACGTTGACGCTGTTGGCCGAGCCGCGGCCCTGGGCGATGTTCATGTTCGGCACCGCGCCCTGCAGGCCTTCCACGGTGGAGGCCTGCAGATCCTTGATCTGCTCCTCGCCGAAGGCCGACACTGCCACCGGCACGTCCTGGATGGACTCGGTGCGGCGGCGCGCGGTCACGGTGACTTCGTCCAGCTGGGTGGCCTGCTGGTGGCCGGCCGGATGCTGCTGCTCCTGGGCCTGCACGAACGCGGCCGGGGCCAGCAATGCACAGCCCACGGCCATGCTCAGATACTTGCGCTTCATTGGTCTCCCTCCTCCCGGGTATGACACGGCGGCACACGGATGCCGCCCACGCTGCGCACGTTAACGGGGCGTTAGGGGCTGGCGTATCGTCCGTTCGTACAGTGGGCCGGCCCGCCCCCGCTCCCGATACTCGCCGGCATCGTGTCTGGCCGGGGAGCCGTGGATGTCGTTTCTGATCGTACTGGCGGCGCTGTGCTTCCTGATGTTCGTGGCCTACCGCGGCTACAGCGTGATCCTGTTCGCGCCGGTGGCGGCGCTGGGCGCGGTGCTGCTGACCGACCCGACGCTGGTGCAGCCAATGTTCACCGGCCTGTTCATGGACAAGATGGTCGGCTTCCTGAAGCTGTACTTCCCGGTGTTCCTGCTCGGCGCGGTGTTCGGCAAGCTGATCGAGATCTCCGGCTTTTCCAAGTCGATCGTCTCCGCCACCATCCGGCTGGTCGGCGCGCAACGCGCGATGCTGTCCATCGTGCTGGTCTGCGCCCTGCTCACCTACGGCGGCGTGTCGCTGTTCGTGGTGGTGTTCGCGGTCTACCCCTTCGCCGCCGAGCTGTTCCGCCAGAGCAACATCCCCAAGCGCCTGATCCCGGGCACCATCGCCTTGGGCGCCTTCACCTTCACCATGGACGCGCTGCCGGGCACGCCGCAGATCCAGAACATCATCCCCGCCTCGTTCTTCGGCACCACCGGCTGGGCCGCGCCCTGGCTGGGCGTGATCGGCACGGTGGTGATCCTGATCCTGGGCATGAGCTACCTGGAATGGCGCCGCCGCGTGGCGATCGCCAGGGGCGAGGGGTATTCCGGCGCCAACGAGGAGCTGCGCAACGAACCCGAGCCATTCCAGGGAGACCGCCTGGCACACCCGCTGGTGGCGGTGCTGCCGCTGCTGCTGGTGGGCGTGGCCAATTTCCTGTTCACCCGCTGGATTCCCGGGTTCTATGGCGAAAGCCAGTCGTTCGTGCCGGCGGTGATCGGCAACCCGGCTCCGGTGGTGCAGGAAGTCTCCAAGGTCGCCGCGATCTGGGCGGTACAGGGCGCACTGCTGCTGGGCATCCTCAGCGTCATCGCCTTCGCCTGGAAGCCGGTGGTGGCCGCGTTCGCCGAGGGCACCAAGTCGGCCATCGGCGGCGCCATGCTGGCGTCGATGAACACCGCTTCGGAGTATGGCTTCGGCGCCGTGATCGCCGCCCTTCCCGGCTTCCTGGTGGTGGCCAACGCGCTGGGTTCGATTCCCAATCCGCTGGTCAACGAAGCCGTTTCCGTCACCGCCATGGCCGGAATCACCGGCTCGGCCTCCGGCGGCATGAGCATCGCACTGGCGGCGATGGCCGACAGCTTCATCGCCAACGCGCAGGCCGCCGGCATTCCGATGGAAGTGCTGCACCGCGTGGCGGCGATGGCTTCCGGCGGCATGGACACGCTGCCGCACAACGGCGCGGTCATCACCGTGCTCGCCGTCACCGGCCTGACCCACCGCCAGTCCTACAAGGACATCTTCGCGATCACTGTCATCAAGACCCTGGCCGTGTTCGCCATCATCGGCATGTACTACACCACTGGCGTAGTCTGATCCGGGCGCGGGCGGACGCCGCGGGGGGGGGGGGGGGGGGGGGGGGGGGGGGGGGGGGGGGGGGGGGGGGGGGGGGGGGGGGGGGGGGGGGGGGGGGGGGGGGGGGGGGGGGGGGGGGGGGGGGGGGGGGGGGGGGGGGGGGGGGGG
>NZ_JASCOS010000195.1:0-4199 GCF_029959705.1 Stenotrophomonas sp. PS02297
GGGGCCCCCCCACCACCCACCAAACCGCCCCCCCCCGGGCCCCCCGGCGCCCCCGGGGCCTGCGCTGCACGGCCAGGAAAATCAGCGGGTTACGATCAGCTTGCCCTTCATCATGGCCGAGTGGCCCGGGAAGGAGCAGTAGAAGCTGTAGTCGCCGCCAGCGGTGAGCTTGTTGCCCGGGAAACGCACCTGGGTTTTCTGGCCGCCGCCGATCAGCGTGGTGTGGGCGATCACCCGGGCGTCGCCGGCCGGCACGTAGTTGTTGGCGACGCCGGCGCGGATCGCGTCGCGGTTGACGCCGGCCATGTCGGCGGTGGTGGACACCACCACGTTGTGGCCCATGGCCGTGGCCGGGAGCTTGCCGGTGTGGGTCAGTTCGATGGTGATGTTGGCGCAGCCGGCCGAAACGGTGGCTTCCTTGAGATCGAACTGCATCGCGTCATTGCCCTTGAGCGAGACGGTGCAGTTGCCGGCAGCCTGGGCCGCACCGGCGGCACCGATCAGGGCCAGGGCGAGGAGAAGGCGGCGCGAGGTTTTCATGGGGTTGCTCCTGTGGGGTATGCGATGGACGCTGCGTGCGGCCGGGCCGTCACGGCCCGGCGCGAAGGTGTGCCGGGCGACGGCCATAGATTCGGCCGGGAGGCGCCGGATTGCCTTGATTTGGGTCAATCAGCGCGCAAGTGGTCGTATTCCGCAGCATCGGTGTGCGTATTCGATGCGGCACCCGCGAAAGCAGGGCCAGCAACGGCCACCAGGAAAGCAGCCCCCGTAGAGCGGGGCAAGGCCCCGCTGGGGCATTACCAGCCAGGCCCGCGGCGCCACAAAAAACCACATCACCCTGTAGAGCGGGGCAAAGCCCCGCTGGGGCTGTGCCGGCTAACAAAAAAACCGGGGCCGCATGGCGGCCCCGGTGGCATCGTCATCCGGCTTTCCGGGCGCTCAGGCGATGGGTTCGCGCAGCACCGGCATGTCCCAGCCCGGGCGCGGCGCGAAGCGGTCGCCGTGGCGCGCCTGCAGGGTCCTGAGCTTTTCCACCAGCGTGTCGGCGCCGGTGGCGCGGATGTGCTGGATCGGGCCGCCACGGAACGGGGCGAAGCCGGTGCCGAAGATCACGCCGGCATCGAGCAGGTCGGCATCGGCCACCACGCCGTCGTGCAGGCAGGCCACCGCCTCGTTGAGCAGCGGCAGGATCAGGCGGTCCTCCAGGTCCGACGGCGTCTGGTAGTCCTTGGCCACCTCCGGCTTCACCGCGCGGCCGTTCTCCCACTTGTAGATGCCCTGGCCGTCCTTCTTGCCGCGCCGGCCCTGTTCGACAGTGGCCAGCGCGGCCGGGATCTGCAGGCCCAGGAACGGCGCCAGTTCCCTGCCGACGCTTGCGGCCACGTCCAGCCCCACGGTGTCGAGCAGCTCGATCGGCCCCATCGGCATGCCGAACTTGACCGCGGCGCGGTCGATCACCGGGCCGGGGATGCCCTCGGCGTAGGCGGTGGCCGCTTCCAGCATGTAGGGGAACAGCACGCGGTTGACCAGGAAGCCCGGGGTGCCGGCCACCGGCACCGGGAACTTGCCCAGCGCCTTGCAGAACGCGGCCAGCCGCTGTTCGGTTTCCGGCGCCATGCGGTCGTGGTGGATGATCTCCACCAGCGGCATCTGCGCCACCGGGTTGAAGTAGTGCAGGCCGGCGAACCGGGCCGGGTGGGCGATGTGCTCGCGCAGCTCCACCAGCGGGATCGAGGAGGTGTTGCTGGTCAGCAGCGCATCGTCCTTCATCCGCGGCTCCAGCGACTGGTACAGCTCGCGCTTGGCGTCCGGGTTCTCGATGATCGCCTCGATCACCAGGTCGGCCCTGGCCACGCCGTCGCCGGCCAGGTCGGCCTTCAGCCGCGCCGCCACTTCCGGGCGCTTGGCCGGGTCCTTCACCTTCTTCTCGAACAGCGCCTGGGCGCGGGCCATGGCCGGGTCGATGAAGCGCTGTTCGCGGTCCTGCAGGGTGACGTCGAAACCCTTGTAGGCCGCCCATGCAGCGATGTCGCCGCCCATCACGCCGGCGCCGACCACGTGCACGTGGCGGATACGGGAGTCCTTGCCGCCCAGCGCCTTGAGCCGCTCGGTCAGGAAAAAGATGCGGATCAGGTTGCGCGCGGTCGGGCCGCCGGCCAGTTTGACCACCGCGCGGCGCTCGGCGTCCAGGCGCGCCTGGATGCCGCTGCCGCCGCTGCGCTCCCAGGTGGAGATCAGCGCATATGGCGCCGGGTATTGGTCCTTCTTCGCCTTGCGCGCGACCTGCTTGACCATCTGCGGGGCGAGGATCTTGCGCGCCAGCCAGGTGTTGGTGGCCCATGCGGTGGCGCGCTGTTTGAACGGCCGGGTCGTGCCGGACTGCAGCAGCGATATCGCCGCATCGACCAGCACCGCCGGCGCGGCGACCTTGTCGACCAGGCCGATGCCGCGCGCGGCCGAGGCCGACAGCGTGCGCCCGGTCAGCATCATGTCCATCGCCGCCGGTGCGCCGACCAGTCGCGGCAGGCGCGCGCTGCCGCCCCAGCCGGGGAAGATGCCCAGCTGGGTTTCGGGCAGGCCGATGCGGGTGGACGGATCGCTGGAGGCCACGCGGTAACGGCAGGCCAGCGCCAGTTCGGTGCCGCCGCCCAGGCAGTGCCCGTGGATCGCGGCCACGGTCGGGCAGGGCAGCTCGGCCAGTTTCTGGTAGGTGGACTGGCCGCGGCGGATGGCGTCGTTGACGGTGCCGCGGCGGTCGAACTCCTGGAATTCCTTCAGGTCGGCGCCGGCGATGAAGCCGGCGGCCTTGGCCGAGCGGATCACCACGCCCTTGGGCGGGTCGATTGCCAGGCGCTCGATGATGTCGCCCAGTTCCAGCAGCACGTCCTGCGACATCGCGTTGACCGGACTGTCGCGGCGGTCCAGGGCGAGCACGACGATGCCGTCGTCGCGGATCTCGGCCTGCCAGTGAGTGAAGCGGAGCCCATCGAAACCTGAAAGCATGGGACGTTCCATCCGGTTGTGTATGGAGAAGGTCGCTATGATCCAGAGGTTGTTTCCCCGGCGTCAAATCCCAATGCTTGGGAAGTGCAAGGTGTTCGCGCCCGTGGTCATCGCCGACAGGCTAGCCGAACCCGAGTTAAAAGCCGGTGCGGCGGTCCCTGGACGGGGCGCTGAACTTTTTCCGCCACAGGCGGTCTCATTGCCCGACGTCGGTTGGGCTGACAGGAGTGCGGCCCCCCATGGCCGAGGTTGAAACACCGCAGGAGCTGGATCTGGAGCTGGTCCGGCGCGTGCAGCGCGGCGAGAGCGCGGCGTTCGATGTCCTGGTGCGCAAGTACCAGCACCGCATCGTCGCGCTGATCGGGCGCTACATCGCCGACTGGAGTGAATGTCAGGACGTGGCCCAGGACACTTTCGTACGCGCCTACCGCGCGATCGGGAATTTCCGTGGCGACGCCCAGTTCTATACCTGGTTGCATCGAATCGCAGTGAACACCGCCAAGAACTACCTTGCCGCGCACAACCGGCGTCCGCCGACCGACGACATCGAGATCGGCGACGCCGAACAGTTCGACGCCGGTGCGCGCCTGCGCGACACCGACACGCCCGAACGCGAGCTGATGCGCCAGGAACTGGAACAGACCGTGATGAAGGCGGTCGACGCGCTTCCCGAGGAGCTGCGTTCGGCCATCACGTTGCGAGAGGTGGAAGGCATGAGCTACGAGGAAATCGCGCAGAAGATGGGGTGCCCGATCGGTACCGTGCGTTCGCGGATCTTCCGCGCCCGCGAGGCCATCGACCTCCAGTTGCGTCCACTGCTGGATACCGCCAGCGCCACCCGTGAAAGGAGCCGCGCATGAATGCTTCCGGTCGTGTCGATGCGGCGGGCAATGCCGCCGACAAGTTCGAGCTTCATTACCGGCAGCAGTTGTCGGCGCTGGTCGACGGCGAGCTGCCCACCGACGAGGCGCGTTTCCTGCTGCGCCGGCTGCAGCACGACGGCGAGCTGTCCGGTTGCCAGGAACGCTGGCAACTGCTCGGCGACGCGCTGCGCGGCCAGGCCTGCGCGCCGGCGCCGGCCGGTTTCGACCTGAAGATCCGCGAGGCGATCGCCGCCGATGCCCGCCGGGCGCCGCCCGCGTCCGAGCGGCAGGCGCGTCGTGCCGGCTGGCGGCGCTGGGGCGGCGGCGCCGCGC
>NZ_JASCOS010000196.1:0-4175 GCF_029959705.1 Stenotrophomonas sp. PS02297
GCGCCGGGCAGCGCCCGGCGGGGCTTGGTCTGGAAGGCCTCAGCGGGGCGGTGCCCCGCTCTACAACGGCACGAGGTTCCATAGCGCCGGGCAGCGCCCGGCGGGGCTTGGCCGGGGAGGCTCCAGCGGGGCCGTGCCCCGCTCTACAACGGCACGAGGTTCTGTAGCGCCGGGCAGTGCACGGCGGGGCTTGGCCGGGAAGGCTCCAGCGGGGCGGTGCCCCGCTCTACAACGGGACGAGGTTCTGTAGCGCCGGGCAGCGCCCGGCGGGGCTTGGCCGGGAAGGCTCCAGCGGGGCCGTGCCCCGCTCTACAACGGCAAGAGGTTCTGTAGCGCCGGGCAGCGCCCGGCGGGGCTTGGCCGGGAAGGCTCCAGCGGGGCGGTGCCCCGCTCTACGACGGCGCGGGGTTTTGTAGCGCCGGGCAGCGCCCGGCGGGGTTTGGCCGGGAAGGCCCCAGCGGTGCGGTGCCCCGCTCTACGTCAGTTGCGCCATCCACTGCCTGATCAGCGCGACCACGGCGGTACGCCTGGCCTCCAGTTCCGCGGCATCGCGGAATTCGAGCAGGGCGCGATCCGGCCCCAGCCACTCCAGCAGGCCCTCCGGATCGGCGACAACGTCGGCCGGCAAGCTGCGCTTCTTCGTTCCCAGATGCAGGATCAGGCGCACCACGTCGGGCCTGCGCAGTTGCATCGTGGCGAAGTGCTCCGAGGTGCGGAAGCTGGGCGCGTTCCATTTGACCGCTTCGGCGATCGCAGGGTCGACCGCCAGCAGCAGGACGCGCAGCGCGCGTATCGTCGACGCCAGTGGGTGATCCAGCGCGTCGATGAACGCATCGACGTCCGTCGTCGTGGACTTGCCCATCGCTCCTCCGGCGGTGCCTGCCGGGCGCCATCATCGGCCCGCCGCACGGCCCTGTCCATGCGCCGCAACCGCCTCAGGCGGCGGAGGCCGGCCTGATCCGTATCGCCAACAACTCCCCGCCACCGAGCAGCGCATGGCGGCGGCGCCCGCCGGCGCCCAGCCACGCCGTATCGCCGACCTGCAGGGGCGGCAGCGTCGCGTCCTCGAATTCGGCCTGTCCGGCCAGCAGGTGGATCGCCCACGCCGCCTGCGTTTCGGTGAAGAACAGCATGCTGCCGACCAGCGGCCGGTGCAGCAGTTCGGCATGCAGGTCCGCGCGCCGCCACATGAGGTTGAAATCGCGGGTGGTTCCATCGACCAGTTCGCCGCTCAGTTCGTCCTCGCCGGCGAAGCGCAGCCGCTGGTGCGGCGGCAGCAGGGTTTCGCAGCGGCCATCGGCGAAACGCAGGCGCAAGCCCTCGCCCTCCAGCAGCACCAGTTCGCGTTCGACGCCGGGAAACGCGGAAAACGCCGCGTCCTGCTCGATCTCGGCGATGGACAGGCGCAGCTGCCAGTCGCCCTGTGCGGGCAGGCGCAGGATTTCGCGGGTCCAGCCCAGGCCGTTGCGCCACCGTTCGCGGTGGTAGACGGCAGCCGGGATGACGCGGGAAGGCGAGTTCAGGATTTCCATCGCGCCATGATGCCATCGCCGCGATGCCGTTGTAGGAGCGGCATCAGCCGCGCCGGGCTTCACCGGGAAAGCCCAGGCACGCCTCGCATCGCTCCCATGACAACGGCTGCGGTTACTTCGGCATTGCCAGGTTTTCGGCGGTCAACGGCCTGCCCGCGCGCGGTGTGGTTTCGATCACTGCGTCGACCGGCAATGGCGTGCCCTTGTCCAGGCGTTCCTGCACGCGGTCCAGCGCGGCGTACACATAAGGCAGCAGCGGCAGGTAGCGCGCGCCGTAATCGGGCAGGCCGAGGAAGCCGTCGAAGTGCTGCACATGACGCACCTGCCAGTAGTTCACCTCGCGCCCGGCCGCCTTGGCCGCGGCCACGTAGGGCGCGCTGCTGAAGGCCGGCGGGATCAGGCCGTCGTCGGTGCCGTGCACCACCATCACCGGCAGGCCCTTGCGCGGCAGGCCGGCGCGGGTGGCCTGGATGCCGGCCTGCACGCGGCGGGCGTCCTCGCCCTGCCCGTCCCACAGGCCGCGCAGGCACTTCAAGCCAGCGTAGGTCAGGTCCGGCAGCTGCACCCTGCTGTCGAGCAGGCCGACGCCGGCGCCCGGCGGGATGCCGCCGCCATCGGCGATCCACGCCGCACGCTCGGCAGCGGTGGCCGCGCGCGGCGAGAAATCCGGATTCTGCGCGGCAAAGGCAAAACCGCAGGGGTGTTCGCCCACGCCATAGCGGCCATAGGCCGAAGCGTAGGTGGCGGCGACCGCGCGCCACAGGTCGAAGCCGGTGGACAGCGCGCCGGCGCGCAGCGCGGCGTCGGTCCAGCCCTTGTCCAGCATCAGCTCGTAGGCGGCCTTGGCCTGCGCTGCGGGCGTGGCACCGTCGATGACGCCTTCGGCCGCCAGCGTGGCGCAGCGCACGGCGGCGCCGGCCTGCAGCGCGGCGGTCAGCGGCGGCTGTGGCAGGCCGGTCATGTGCAGCTGCGCGCAGGGCATCAGCAGCGCCGCTTCGGTGGAATAGTCGTACAGCGCGCGGGCGCCGGGGCCGTCGGACAGCACGCTCGGCTCGCCGGCGACCACCGCATCCAGCCAGTCGCCTTCCAGCTCGGCCGCACGCAGCACCGCGCCGCCGCCGTTGGAGATGCCCACCGCGACGACGCGGGTGTTGGCGAAGGTGAAGGGCGCGGCCTGCGGGAACGCCTGGTCCAGCGCCAGCAGCGCGAATTCGGCCGCCTGTTTCACATGGCGGCCCCAGTCGGCTTCCGGGTTGTCCTTGGAGTGGGCGTGCTTGAAGGCCACGCCCGAGGCGTTGACCGGCGCGTCCGGCACGAAGGCCAGGTCGGCGGCCTCGCCCAGCGCCCCGACCATGCCGTTGGCGCGCACGCCCATCTGCGCGTCCAGGTCGAAATAATCGCTGCCCGCGCCCTTGTCGGTGTACACCACCGCGCAGCCCTTGGGCAGGCCCCAGGCCGCCGCCACCGACACCGCGCCGTAGATGCCGCGCGAACCGGAGGCCGGCGCCACCAGCACGCAGCGCCTGCCGGTGTCGAAATTGTCCGGCACCTGCGCCAGCACGCGATGCGGCTGCTTCGCCCCGGGCAGGCGCGCATAGGCCGAATACTCGCGGCCCGGCACCGCCTCCAGCGTGCCGAACAGTTCGCCGTAGCCGCCACCCGGCGCGAGGTCGGCGATGCCGCGCCAACTGCCCCACAGCGCGCGCCGGCGCAGCTCCTCCACGGTCGGCGCGCCGGCGTCGGCGAAGGCCGGCGGTGCCAGGCTGCGCAGCCCGGCCAGGCCGAGGCCGGCAGTCAACAGGTCGTCGTCGCCGCGGTGCTCGCTGCGCAGTTCGTTGCTGAACATGGAAGACTCCACGGACTTGGAAGCGGGGCCGCTGGCGCACGACGCCAAGCCGAATC
Source organism: Stenotrophomonas sp. PS02297 (assembly GCF_029959705.1). Lineage (NCBI taxonomy): Bacteria > Pseudomonadati > Pseudomonadota > Gammaproteobacteria > Lysobacterales > Lysobacteraceae > Stenotrophomonas > Stenotrophomonas sp. PS02297. The sequence continues at coordinate 3,435 of NZ_JASCOS010000196.1, forward strand.
CGATGACGAGGCCGCAGGCGGCGCGCAGGAGGGAAGTAGTCATGCCGGCACACTAGCAGAGCGTCCCGCCCGGCCCATCGTACTTTCGTACCACGCGGCGCTTACGTCCCGGCTGCTACGTTCTGCAGCCTTCCCCCACTGTTTCACGGAGTTCCCATGGACCGTTTCCTGCAGGGCCGCACCGCGCTGGTGACCGGCAGCACCTCGGGGATTGGACTGGCCATCGCGCAGGCATTGGCCGCGGCCGGCGCCCGCGTGGCGATCAACGGCCTGGGTACGGCCGAACAGGTCGATGCCGCGCTCGCCAGCGTCGCCGCAACCGGCAGCGAATCGCGCCACTTCGGCGCCGACCTGCGCAACCCCGCCGAGATCGAGGCGATGATGGCCGCGGTGCAGGACTGGGGCGCGCTCGACGTGCTGGTCAACTGCGCCGGCATCCAGCACGCCGCGCCGCTGGCCGAACAGCCCGCCCACAAGTGGGACGACATCATCGCCATCAACCTCAGCGCCGCCTTCCACACCATGCAGCAGGCGCTGCCGGGCATGGCCGGGCGCGGCTACGGCCGGGTGGTCAACATCGCCTCGGTGCATGGGCTGGTGGCCTCGAAGAACAAGGCGCCCTACGTGGCCAGCAAGTTCGGCATCGTCGGCCTGAGCAAGGTCGCGGCGCTGGAGTACGGGGCGGGCGGCCGCCGCGCCCGCGGCGGCGGGCCCCGCCCCGGCGGGTGCCCCGGCGGGGGG
>NZ_JASCOS010000197.1:0-4103 GCF_029959705.1 Stenotrophomonas sp. PS02297
GGCGCCCACCGGCCCCCCCTGGCGGGCGCCCACAACGGGGCCCCCCCGACCCCCCACCCCCCCCCCCCCCGCGCGGGGCGCCGCGCCGGCGATCTCATCGTGGCCATCGATGGCAAGCCGATCAGCGCGATCGAGGCGATGGAGCCGCTGCGCGGCCCGGCTGGCAGCGAGGTGGTGCTGACCATCGAGCGTGGCGAGGACAAGCCGTTCGACGTCACCGTCACCCGCGAAACCATCCGCGTCACCAGCGTGCGCAGCAGGATGCTCGAACCGGGCTATGGCTATGTGCGCATCAGTACCTTCCAGGCCGATACCGGCGCCGATTTCCAGAAACACGTCGGGCAGTTGCAGGCGCAGGCCGGCGGCAAGTTGAAGGGCCTGGTCCTGGACCTGCGCAGCAATCCAGGCGGCCTGCTCACCGCGGCGGTGCAGGTGGCCGACGATCTGCTGGAGAAGGGCGTGATCGTGAGCACGCGCGGCCGAATTGCGGTCAGCGATGCGAAATTCGAGGCCACGCCGGGCGACCTGATGAAGGGCGCGCCGGTGGTGGTGCTGGTGGATGCGGGCTCCGCCAGCGCCTCGGAAGTGCTGGCCGGCGCGCTGCACGACAACCGGCGCGCGCGCATCGTCGGCAGCCGCACCTTCGGCAAGGGTTCGGTGCAGACCGTGTTGCCGCTGGACAATGGCGACTCGGTCAAGCTGACCACCGCGCGTTACTACACGCCCAGCGGCCGCTCGATCCAGGCCACCGGCATCGTTCCGGATGTGGAACTGGCGCCGGATCCGGCCGATGCCGTCAAGGACATGCCGGCTTCCATCGCCGATTTCAGCGAGGCCAAGCTGCCGGGCCACCTGCGCGGCGATGACGAGGCCAGCGGCGGTGCCTCGGGCGTGGTGCTGCCGGGCGATGGGCCGATCCAGTCGGCCTTGCGCGAACTCAAGCAGCCGGGTTCGCTCGCTGCCAGGGCTGCGGCTGCGCCGCGCCCGGTTGCCCGTCCGAAGCCGGAAGTGGCGCCCGCGCCCGCGGGTGTCGCCGTGCCTGCCAAGCCGGAGCAGCCCAAGCCGGAAGCCGACGACAGCGGCAAGTAACGACATCCGCCTCGCGGCGGATCGCCTGGCTTGCGTTGTCGGCGCATCCACGGCCGGGCGCTCTCACTGGCGGCATTGGGGGAAGTGCCTCTCCGGCCGCAGGAGCGGTTGCAAAAGCCCGACGGCAGTAAATGAGGGCTGTGCGGGCTCCGCCCAGCCGTCATGCCGCGCCTGGCGCTACTGCCTGGATGCAGGCGCGCGCCGTGCGCTGGAAGAAACCCTCAGCGCGGCTTGGCCGGCATCGGGAACGGCGTGACCACCTTCTCCCCGGTGGTCGCATCGCGGATGGCCGACTGGCCCTTCTTCTCCACCTCCTCGATGCGCACGATGCTCTGCATCGGCAGGTGCAGCACCTTGGTGTCACCGAACTCCTCGCGCAGGCGCTCCTCGGTGGGGTCGACCACCAGCCCGTCGTGCAGGTCGAACACCAGGTCGGCGATCTCGTTGAATCCCCACAGGTGGCTGCTGCCCACGCGCCGGGCATACAGCTCGTAGACCTTGCCGTGGTTGAGGAAGGTGATCTTGTACAGGGGTCTGCTGCTCATCGCCCGATTATAAGGACGGCACGCAGGCGCGACCGGGGCTAGAAGCCATGGCGCTTGCGCAGCCGCCGGGCAATCGCGGCACGCACATACAACCCATAGACGATGCCGAACAGGAAGCCGGCCACGTGCGCCGACCAGGCGACCATGCCGAAGCTCGGGCCGATATAGGCGAACACCACCTGCAGCGCGGCCCATACCCCTATCAGCAGGTAAGCGGGGGCGCGGACGAATTCCAGGAACAGGCCCAGCGGCAGCACCACGCCGAGCCTCGCGCCCGGGAATAGCGCCAGATAGGCGCCCAGCAATGCCGACACGGCTCCGCTGGCGCCGATGATGATCTGGTCCGGCGATCCCATGGCATACAACGCGGCAAGGTTGGCGGTAGCGCCGCCCAGCAGGAACAGCAGCAACAGCCGCCACGGCCCGAGTACCCTTTCGGCCGGCAGCCCGAAGATCAGCAGGAACACCAGGTTGCCGAGCAGGTGCGACCAGTCCGCGTGCAGGAACAGGGCGGTGAACAGGCGCAGCACGCTGCCGTCGCGCAGCGCGGCCCACCAGTCCTGGGGATTGCCCAGGCCGGTGGACAGTGCGCCCCAGTCCATCCACAGCGAACGCCGGGCTTCATCCGGCCGCGAGATCGACCAGAGGAAGGCCAGCCAGATCGCCGCGAACAGCAGCGGCACCGCCCAGCGCAGTCCGGGTTTGTTGCGGGAGGGGAGGGAAATGAACATGGGCGCGCAAGCCTACCCCGTGACGGGCCCGGGAAGGGTGATGGAACGAGAGGAAATGAATGCGGGCGACGTTATTGTTTAGTTAACAAGCTTGATGGATACTGCATACGGCGTCGTATGTCGGGAGGGGAATCCGGCGCACCGCAGGGCCGCTGGACGGAACTGGGGTGCAGGCGCACCAACGAATCATCACCGTCCTACGGAGAGAGCTTCCAACATGCATACCGCTTCCACCCTCGCACGCGTCACCGCCCTGGCCGTCGGCATTGCTGGTGCCCTGGCTTTCAGCAACGCCGATGCCGCCGCGTTCCAGCTCAAGGAAAACAGCGCCAAGGGCCTGGGCCGTGCTTTCGCCGGTTCTACCTCCGCCTGGGACGATGCTTCCGTGGTGGCCACCAACCCGGCCTCGATGCGCCTGCTCAACGGCCGTCAGTTCCAGGCCGACCTGAGCGCGATCAGCTTCTCGGCCAAGATGGAAGACGTCTACAACGCGCGCAATGCCGGCCTGACCGGCGCGGGCAAGGGCTCGCCGATTTCCGGCGGCAACGGTGGCGACGCCGGCATGATCGCCCCGGTTCCGGCCACGTACTTCCATGTGCCGTTCGGCGAGAACGACAACATGCACTTCGGTCTGTCGCTGACCGCACCGTTCGGCTTCAAGACCGAATACGACCGCAACTGGGTGGGCCGCTACCACGGCACCAAGACCGACCTGAAGGCCGTCGACCTGGGCGCCGCGTTCTCGTATGACGTCAACCCGTACGTGTCGTTCGGCGCCAGCGTGTTCGTCGAGCACTTGACCATCGAACTGGCCCAGGCCGTGGACTTCGGCGCCGTGGCTTTCAGCGCCAGCAAGGGCGCGAGCGCCGGGCTGGGCATCGTCCCGGGCAGCGCCGATGGCTACTCCACCATCGAAGGCAACAACAATGCGGTCGGCTACGTGATCGGCGGTACCTTCAGCCCGACCGAAGACACCAACATCGCGTTGAGCTACCGCTCCAAGGTCGAGCACAAGATCACCGGCGGCAAGGCGCGCTTCGACGTGCCGGGCAACGTCGAAGCCCTGCTGCACCTGAAGGCCCAGGGCCTGTTCATCGACACCAGCGGCAAGGCCACCGTGACCCTGCCGGCGTCGGCCACCCTGAGCGTGACCCACAAGATCAATGATCGCTGGAGCGTGATGGGCGATGTGTCGCGCACCGCCTGGGCGCCGGCGTTCGACACGGTGACCGTGGACTTCGCTTCCAACCAGCCGGATAGCGTGTTGGCGTTCAAGTACAAGGACACCACCTTCGGCTCGCTGGGTACCGAGTACAAGCTGTCCGACACCATCACCCTGCGTGGCGGCGTGGCCTACGACGAAACCCCGACCAGCTACTCGCACCGCGACGTGCGCGTGCCGGACGTGACCCGCAAGTGGCTGTCGTTCGGCCTGGGCTGGACCCCGAAGGAGAACACCGAGGTCAACTTCGGCTACACCCACCTGTTCACCAACAAGCCGGCGATCAATGCCACCAGCAGCACCGGCAATGTGCTGCAGGGCAAGTACAAGGTGGCGGGCGATATCCTGGCCGCTTCGATCAACTACAAGTTCTGATCAGAGCCTGTCGTTGATGCCGTAACCCGGAAGGCCCCGCGCAAGCGGGGCCTTCTGCGTTTGCGAGACGCGAGACGACGTGGCCCGCGCCCACGCCGGCGTGGCCCGGTGCTGCGCCGCGGGCGACAATGGGGCATGAAC
>NZ_JASCOS010000198.1:0-4082 GCF_029959705.1 Stenotrophomonas sp. PS02297
GGCTGAAAGAGCCCGCCGCGACGCAACGAAGGAAGGGGAGGCGGCGATGTGGCGGACCGGCCTTTTCGCGGCGGTGGCGATTGTCTGCTCGCTGGCGGCGGTACATGTCGTGCGCGCGAAGCCGCGCAGCATTTCCACATTGCCCGAACCTTCGGATGAAGTGAGGGCGTTGCTGGGAACCGGAAGGAAGACCGCCGCTATCCAGGCCTAGCGGCGGCAATGCGGCGCATTGTTGCTGGAAGCGAGCCGGGCCATCGACCACTACATGGCCTGAGAACAGGGACACCGGCTTTGCGGAAGCGGGCCTGCCTGCGGATGCTTTCCAGCCAGTCTGCATGGGGCATCTGCAGGTCACGGCCGCCGGATGGATCGGGAACACGTACCGGGCATGTGCCCGCGCCGGCGTCGGAATTCAGGCCGGCTCGTCGGGGATCAGCATGCTTTCCAGTTGCGCGATGCAGTCCTTGAGCTGCAGCTTGCGCTTCTTCAGGCGCTTGGCTTCCAGGTCGTCGTCCGGGTTGGCCGCCAGTTTCGCTATGCGTTCGTCCAGGCTGCGATGTTCGGCCTTGAGCGCGACAAGGCGCTGGGCGATTTCTTCGGGGGCCGGGGGCGATTGCATCGCCGCAGCATACAAGCCGCGCAGGCGCTCGTCATCGCGCGGCGGGCGCGCATGACCAACGCAGCCGGAACCCTGCCGAGATCGTGGCGCCGGGCGCCAGGCGACGGTCCGGATACAGGTTGAACGCGTCCGGTGGCGCGGTCTGCGGCTCGACGCAGGTGGCATGCGCCGGTTCGTCGAATACCACCCAGTGTGTGCAGCTCGAGCGCAGCCGCAGGGTCTGTTGCCGGCGATGCAGCAGCACCGGCCGATGGTTGAGGAAGCAGTCGTCCCACGGGCCGCATGGCACCGCGCCTGGAGGCGGTATCGCGATCCCCGCGCTGTCGCGCGGGAAACAGGCGTCCGGCGCGAAATCCAGCGCATCAGGCTTGCGGAACCAGGGATGCCAGCCGATGACGGGCAGCGGCATCGGTTGCGGGCCGGCTTCTACCGACAGGTGCAGACGCAGGCCATGCCTGCTGATGGCGATGCGTTGGGTGGCAACGCCGCCGAAGGGCCAGCGCTCGTCCTCGGGCAAAGGCAGTACCAGTTCGATGGCGGCCATCGACTGCCTCCGGACATGCCACGGCAGCACGAAACCGACACCATGGATGGCGTGGGCGCCAAGATTGGACGGCAGCCGATGGTTGCGGCCATCGAAGCGGAAGCGGCCATCGCGGATGCGCCCGGCCCACGGCAGCATCGGGTAGCAGCCCCAGCCGATCGCGGCCGGGGTTTCGTCGTGGCCGACCAGCCAGGGCACGCCCTGGTAATGGATCTGCGCGATGCGCCCGCCGGCTTCCGGCGCGACGTCCACGCTCAACGCCGGTCCGCCGAGCCGGATCAGCCGGCCCGGTGCCAATGGCCGCAGCGCAGCGTCCGCCGCCGGCTCATCCGCCATAGGGGTGCAGGGTAGCGATCCTGCCGTCGGCGTCGTGGTGCAGTTCGGTGACCTTGATGTTGCGCAGATGGGTCACGCCGCCGGACAGGATGGCGTCGTGGTAGTACAGCCACCAGCGGCCGTCGAACTCGATGATGGAATGGTGCGTGGTCCAGCCGATCACCGGGGTCAGGATGACGCCCTGGTACACGAACGGCCCGTAGGGGTTGTCGCCGATGGCGTAGCACAGCAGGTGGGTGTCGCCGGTGGAATAGGACAGGTAGTAGCGGCCCTGGTGGACGTGCAGCCACGGACCTTCGAAATAGCGGCGCTCGTGATCTCCGGCCAGCAGTGGATTGCCGTCCCCGTCCACGATAAGCACTTCGCGCGTCGGCTCGGCGAGCTGCTTCATGTCCGCCGTCAGGCGCGCCACGCGCGGCCCGAGCGCGGGTTCGTCGGCGGCCGGTTCCTCGTGCGCCGGGTCGTAGCGGTTGTCGCGGTACTTCTGCATCTGCCCGCCCCAGATGCCGCCGAAGTAGAGGTAGTGCCCGCCATCGGCGTCGGCGAATACCGCGGGGTCAATCGAATAGGTGCCGGCGATGGGCTCGGGTTCGGCCCGGAACGGACCCTCCGGGCGCTCGCCCACGGCCACACCGATCTGGAAGATGCCGTCGGCGCGCTTGGCCGGGAAATACAGGTAGTACCGGCCGTCGCGCGTCGCCGCGTCCGGCGCCCACATCTGCCCGGCAGCCCACGGTACGTCGTCCACGTGCAGGGCCACGCCGCAGTCGACCGCCGGCGATTGCGGCGAGTCCTGGCGGAACACGTGGTAGTCCTGCATCCGGAAATGGCCGCCTTCGTCGTCGAAGGCCGTGCCGCCGTCGATGTCGTGGGACGGATAGAGGTAAAGCCTGCCGTCGAACACATGCGCCGACGGGTCGGCGGTGTGGATGTGGGTGACCAGCGGTTGGGAAATGGCTTTTGCGGCCAACGCCGACAGCTCGGCCTCGGTGTATTCAAGGTCTGCCATGGATGTTCCTTGTGCGGGGGGCGGGCTCAGGCGGACGGCGCGGCGCGGCGTGCGGCCAGCTCGCGTTCGATCCGCGTCTCCAGCGGCTTGTTGATTTCGTAGAAGAACAGCAGCGCCACGCCGACCAGGAAGGGCAGCGAGCAGTACAGGCTGATGGACAGGCGGATGCCGGCGATGGCGCCGGTCGACTGCAGCGTCTGCGCCGCGTCGTAGCCGTAGTGGGCGAGGATGCCGGCGACCAGTGCGCCGCCCACGCTCAGGCCCAGCTTCAGGCCGCACAGGATGGCGGAGAAGACGATGGCGGTGGCGCGCCGGTGGTTCTTCCATTCCGAGTAGTCGGCCACGTCGGCGACCATCGCCCACAGCAGCGGGATGGTGATGCCGTAGAAGAAGCCGTGCAGGATCTGCGCGCCGAACACCAGCCCGATCCGGTCCGGCGGGAACGCGTAGAAGGCCAGCATGAACAGCGTGGAGACGAACAGCGCGGCGGCGAACACGTCGCGCTTGCCGAAGCGGTCGGCCAGGCGCTTGGAGAAGCCGATGCCGACGATCATGAAGACGATGCCACCGGCGTTGAACAGGCTGAAGGCCGAGGTCGGCGCGTCCTCCGGCCAGCGGAACCCGGTCAGGCCGACGCTGGACAGCAGCGCGTTCAATCCGGCGATCAGGCGGTTGAAGCCGATGTCGTCGAGGAATCCGGCCAGCGCATCGGCATGGAGGTAGTACTGGAAGTAGTAGATGTACATGCCGCCCTTGAGCGCCAGGGTGGTGAACACCAGCACGGTCAGCAGCAGGATCACCATCCAGGGCCGGTTGCGCGCCAGATCGGCCAGGTCCTGGCGGATGCTGGATTTCTGCTCCGGCGCCGGCAGTACCCGCTCGCGGGTGGTGAAGAAGGTGATCAGGAAGAACAGCGTGCCGACCCCGGCGAACAACAGCATCGCGTTGTGGAAACCGCGCACGCGGTCGCCGTCGCCGAGGATCAGCACCAGCGGCAGCAGCAGCGACTGCACGATCAGCTGGGCGATCATCACCGCCACGAAACGATAGGCCGACAGGCTGTTGCGCTGGGCCATGCTGCCGGTGAGCACGCCGCTCAGCGCCGAATAGGGCAGGTTGTTGGCGGCATAGACCAGCACCAGCAGGATGTAGGTAGCCGCCGCGTAGGAGATCTTGCCCTGCGCACCGAGGTCCGGGGTACTGAAGGCCAGCAGCGAAAGCACGCCGAACGGCACCGCCGTCCACAGGATCCAGGGACGGAACTTGCCCCAGCGGCTGTGGGTGCGGTCGGCCAGCAGCGCCACCGTGGGCGTGAACACGAAGGCGCCGAGCAGGCCGGCGACGAAGATGATGGTGGCCGCGCTGGAGGCGGGGATGCGGTAGACGTCGGTGTAGAAGAACGCCAGGAAGGTGACCAGCGTCTGGAAGATCAGGTTGGCGGCCAGGTCGCCCAGGCTGTAGCCAAGCTTTTCCCGGACCGACAGCACCGCATCGTTCGAACTCATGCCCTGCTCTCCGCTTGCGTTGAATGCGTAATGGACCGCGGCCCGCCCGGCATGGAGCCGGACGGGCCG
>NZ_JASCOS010000199.1:0-4012 GCF_029959705.1 Stenotrophomonas sp. PS02297
GCACGGCGCTGGCGCGGCGAGTCCCGGTCATGGGAATACCGCGGGCCGCGGGTTCTGTCGCGCCGGGCAACGCCCGGCGGAGGCTTTCCCGGCAAGGCTCCGGCGGGGCGTTGCCCCGCTCTACAAGGGGCCTCGGGTTCTGTAGCGCCGGGCAGCGCCCGGCGAGGGCTTTCCCGGGAATGCTCCAGCGGGGCGTTGCCCCGCTCTACAAGGGCCTCGGGTTCTGTAGCGCCGGGCCACGCCCGGCGAGGGCTTTCCCGGCAAGGCTCCAGCGGGGCGTTGCCCCGCTCTACAAGGGGCCTCGGGTTCTGTAGCGCCGGGCAGCGCCCGGCGAGGGCTTTCCCGGCAAGGCTCCAGCGGGGCGTTGCCCCGCTCTACAGGGGGCCTCGGGTTCTGTAGCGCCGGGCAGCGCCCGGCGAGGGCTTTCCCGGTAATGCTCCAGCGGGGCGTTGCCCCGCTCTACAAGGGGCATCGGGTTCTGTAGCGCCGGGTAGCGCCCGGCGGGCGTTCCCGGTGAAGCCTCCGCGGGGCGGCGTCCCCTTCATGCCGCATGAGGCATAGACTCGCGCCATTCCCCGACCGGAGTGGCCTCCATGCGAACCGTTCGACAATGGCAGTTGGCGTTACTGGTGGTGTGCGCGTCGGCGGCGATGCCGGCGCTGGCGAAGATGCAGCAGCGGCCGGTGGAATGGCAGCTGGACGGCGCCCGCTACAGCGGCGTGCTGGTCTATGACGACAAGGGCGATGCGCGGCGCCCGGGCGTGGTGATGGTGCCGAACTGGCGTGGCGTGAACGCCTCGGCGATCGAGAAGGCCGGACGCATCGCCGGCGACGATTACGTGGTGCTGGTGGCCGATGTCTATGGCAGCGCCGTGCGGCCGAAGGACAACACCGAAGCGGCCGCGGCCGCGCAGCCGCTGCTCAGGGATCGCGCCCGCCTGCGCGCCCGCGCCCATGCGGCGCTGGAGGCGTTGAAGGCGCAGGCCGGCAAGGCGCCGCTGGACGTCTCGCGCATCGCCGCGGTCGGCTTCTGCTTCGGTGGCAGCACTGTGCTGGAAATGGCGCGCGCGGGCATGCCGCTGGCCGGCGTGGTAAGCCTGCACGGCGGGCTGGCGTCGCCGGTGCCGGCCGCGGCGCACAGCGGCAGGGTGCCGATGCTGGTGCTCAACGGCGCCGCCGACCAGGGCGTGACGGCCGAGGACATAACCGGTTTCGGCAGGGAAATGGACGCGGCCGGCGCCGACTGGCAGTTCGTCAACTTCAGCGGCGCGGTGCATTGCTTCGCCGAATCCGATGCCAACAGTCCGCCCGGCTGTGTGTACGACCCGCACGCGGCCAGGCGCGCCTGGAAGATGATGGGCAATTTCCTGGAAGAGCGCTTCGGCGATTGAGCCGTAGCCGCGGGGCCTGCCCCGCAGGGCGCTTTTCCGGGGAGGCCCGATGCGCGGTGAGCCCGCATCTACGTGCAGAGGGACAACCGTAGCTGCGGGGCCTGCCCCGCAGGGGACTTGGCGAAGGCGGATCAGCGGGCCAGTCTGGCGCGGGCGGCGTCGATCGCGCCGGTGATCGCGGCGCGGGCCTGCGGACTGTTGCGCCAGCAGCTGCTGCCGAGCATCGCCGAAGCCTGGGCGACGATGTCGCCGGGTTCGGCCTGCGCCAGTTGCCGCAGTGTGTGAAAGCCCAGTTGTTCCAGCCGCGCCACCACGGTGGCGCCGACGCCTTTCACCGCCAGCAGCACGGCGCGCTCTTCGTCGCTGAAGTGTTGCAGGTCCGTCATCGGGTCAGTGGCTGCGTTCGACCGCGTAGCGGGCCAGCCCGCGCAGGGCGGCGACCGCATCGCTTCCGGGCAGCCCATCGAGCGCGCGCTCGGCGGCGTCGGCGTATTCCACCGCACGCTGGCGGCTGTACTCCAGGCCGCCGGTGGCGCGGATCGCGGCCAGCACTTCCGGCATCGCCCCGGCGTCGCCGTCCTGCACGATTTGGCGCAGGCGCTCGCGCACGGCGTCGTCCGAATGCGCCATCGCATGGATCAGCGGCAGCGTGGCCTTGCCCTCGGCCAGGTCGTCGCCCAGGTTCTTGCCCAGCTCCTCGGCGTTGGCCGAGTAGTCCAGCACGTCGTCGGCGATCTGGAACGCATAGCCCAGGGCCATGCCGTAGTCGTACAGCTGCCGCTGCACGGTTTCGCCTGCGCCGCTGGCCAGCGCACCCAGGCGGGTGCCGGCGGCGAACAGCACCGCGGTCTTGCGCTCGATCACGCGCAGGTAGGCGGCTTCGTCGGTGTCCGGGTTGTGGACGTGCAGCAGCTGCAGCACCTCGCCCTCGGCGATGCGGTTGGTGGTGTCGGCCAGGATCCGCATCACCGGCATGCGGTCCAGCTCGACCATCAGCTGGAAGCTGCGCGAATACAGGAAGTCGCCGACCAGCACGCTGGGCGCGTTGCCCCACAGCGCGTTGGCGGTGCTGCGCCCGCGGCGCAGGTCCGATTCGTCCACCACGTCGTCGTGCAGCAGGGTGGAGGTGTGGATGAACTCGATGATCGCCGCCAGCTGGTGGTGCTCGGGGCCGGCGCCGCCGGCGGCGTGGCCGGCCAGCATCACCAGCATCGGCCGCAGGCGCTTGCCGCCGGCGGAGATGATGTGGTCGGCGATCTGGTTGATCAGCGCCACGTCCGAGGACAGGCGATGGCGGATCAGGGCATCGACGGCGGCCATGTCCGGGGCGGCGAGGGTCTGGATGGCGGGCAGGCCCAGCGCGGGGCGGAGGTCTTCGGCGATGCTCATGCGATGGCGTCGGGGGGCGTGGGGGAATTATAGGCGGTGGCGTCGACGGGCGGGCGCGGGCGCCTGCAAGGCCGTGAACACGCATGCACTGCGCTCCATGGCTCCGGTGCCGCCGCCAAGCTGGCCTGTCATCATTTTGGCGGCGGCCCGTACGCCATCCCATACGCGCCGATGACGTTCCACGACAACCACCACATGCCGCCCCTGCCTTTGCCGCGTGGCACCGACGCTACAATCCTCGCCCCGCCGGATACCGCCCGCCATGGACACGCTTCCCCCGCAGACCCCGCTTGAAACGCTGCTGAAGGCGGCCATGGACGGTACGCTGCCGATCAAGGCCTTCATGCAGGCCTTCGTCGCATCGGAGGTGCTGCTGCTCACCGGCAGCCTGGTCACGCCCGACGGCAGCGGCTTCGATCCACTGCTGTTCGACAAGCAGGGCGTGCTGCACGTGGCGGTGTTCACCGACATGGCGCGCGTCGGCTTCCACGCACAGCAGGCGCCGCACACGCTGCGCTGGCCGATGCTGGATGTGCTGCGCCGGGTGCCGGGCGGTTACGGTGTGGTGGTGAACCCGGGAACGCCGCTGGGTTTCGAGATATCGCCCCCGGGCATAGGCGAACTCCTCAAGGATTTCAGCTGATCGCCGACGTCCCGCCGATCGCCGGCCTCCGACTCTTGTAGGTGCGGCTTCCGCCGCGAACCCTTCCATGGCCCTGCCGGGAAAGCGCCATCGCGGCTGAAACCGCTCCTGCCCCGTTGTTCCCGCGCCGTTGCCGTTCTCGAAATCGGCATGCCAGTCGCTGGACAGCGGCTGGAACGACGCCGGCAGGTGCTGTTCCCTGTCATCGCGCAGGCGCAGGCGCAGGCGCAGGCGATCGGGCCCGGCATCGAGTGGAAGAACGGATTGATCAGCGAGTCGTCCGGCGTCGGATCCTCGAAGAACAGCAGCGCCAGCATGCCGGTCTGCTGGCAGCGCAGGCTGGAGGCGTTCTTGCCGGCCTTGCAGTTCCGCTGCCGGGCGATCTCCAGGATGCGCCGGCGGATCTCGACGCTGGCATGGGGCCGCCACGCAGGGCGCGCGACACCGTCGGCTGCGACACGCCGGCCATGTGCGCGCCATCCAGTGGCGTGGTTTTGCCCTCGATGACCCCCATTGGCCGGCAGGGTGAAGGCGCCGGCCACCCCGCCATGCGGCCGCGGGAAGAACGCCGCCGCGCCGGGTCAGCGCA
>NZ_JASCOS010000019.1:0-48071 GCF_029959705.1 Stenotrophomonas sp. PS02297
CTGCCCGGCGCTATGGAACCTCGTGCCGTTGTAGAGCGGGGCACCGCCCCGCTGAGGCCTTCCAGACCAAGCCCCGCCGGGCGCTGCCCGGCGCTACAGCACCCCGCGCCGTCGTAGAGCGGGGCACCGCCCCGCTGGGGCCTTCCCGGGGCAAGCCCCGCCGGGCGTTGCCCGGCGCTACGGAACCCCGCGCCGTTGTAGAGCGGGGCACCGCCCCGCAGGGGCCTTCCCGGGCAAGCCCCGCCGGGCGTTGCCCGGCGCTACGGAACCCCGTGCCGTTGTAGAGCGGGGCACCGCCCCGCTGGGGCCTTCCCGACAGAGCCACACCAGACGTCGCCACGATAACGCGGCGCCTGCGGCTGCCCTTGCGCGTTCCTCGTTGATTCGTTCCTGGCCTCAATACACGTCGCGCCGGTAGCGCCGCTGCATCACCAGTTGTTCCTTGCGCTCCTCGCCAAGCGCCTGCGCGATCGCCGCGTCCACCGCCGGGGCCATGCCCTGCAGGCTGCCGCAGACCAGTACGGCGGCGCCGTCGTCGACCCACTGGCGCAGCAGGTCGGCCTGCGCGGCCAAGGCGTCCTGCACATAACGGTGTGCGCCGCCGTCGCGGCTGAAAACGGCATCCAGACGTTCGATCCAGCCTTCGTGCCGCCACTGTTCGAGTTCGTCGCCGAAGTGGAAATCGTGGATATGGTTGCGCTCGCCGAACAGCAGCCAGTTGCGGCGCGCGCCGGCATCGATGCGCGCGCGCAGGTGCGCGCGCAGGCCGGCGATGCCGGTGCCGTTGCCGATCAGCACCAGCGGCGCATCGTCCGCCGGCGGATGGAAGTTGGCATTCGCGCGCAGGCGCAGGTCGATGCGCCCGCCGATGGCGGCGTCGTCGCACAGCCAGCCGCTGGCCAGGCCCGGTGTTCCGTCCGGATGCGCCTGCCGGCGCAGCAGCAGGTGCAGGCTGCCTTCCGATGGCAGCGAGGCGATGGAGTATTCGCGGTGCGGCAAGGCCTGCAGCGCGGCGGCGATGGCGTCGGGGGCGCTGGAATCGAGGGTGTCTGGCAGCTTGGAGGCGGCCAGGACCTCGCGCAATGCGCGGCCATCGGCCAGCGTCGTCCGCACGTCGAGATCATGCGTGCGCATCCAGTGTTCGACGGCGCCGGCGGCATGCCGCGGGCCGACTTCGGCGATGTCGCCGGCCTGCCACGCGGGCAGGTCGCCATCGGCCGGTTGCAGGCGCAGGTGGAATACCGGGCCGCCGACGCTGCCGGGATTCAGCTGCTGGCGTGCGCGCAGCAACCATGGCTGGTACTCCGGTGCGCTCCAGTCGGCCTGGACGCTGCCGTCGCCGAACTGGCCGAGCAGCTGCTGCCAATGGCGCAGGGCGGCGGGGTCGGCGTTGTCCACTTCCACGGTATCGAACAGGGGCCGGGCGCCGTGCTGGCGCAGCCAGTCGTCCAGCCGATGGCCGAACGCGCAATAGTGCTCGTAGCTGCGGTCGCCCAGCGCCAGCACCGCGTAGTGCAGGTCCGGCAGCGGCGGCGCCTGCCGCATCACCTGGCCGAGGAAGGCCAGCGCGTGGTCGGGCGGGTCGCCTTCGCCGGTGGTGCTGGCGACGAACAGCGCCTTGCGCGTGCCGCCCAGCAAGGCCGCATCGACCTGGTCGAGCGCGCGCAGGCGTACCCGGCAGCCGCCATCGCGCAGGCTCTGCGCGGTGTGCTCGGCCAGTTGCCGGGCGAAGCCGGTCTGGCTGGCCCAGACCACCAGCAGCGGCGGCTCGCCGGCCTCGGTTGAATCGTCCTGGCGCGGACGCGCATGCCACCACAGCGCCGCGCACCCGGCCGCATAGGCGAGCAGGGCGGCCAGCGCGATCCAGCGCCGGGCCGGAAGCGGTGCGGCCAGCCACCAGTTCTCGCCCAGGTGCAGGCGCAGCAGCAGGCCGGCGATCGCCAGCAGCAGGGCGATGACCGCGGCATTGCCGGCGATGATGCGCGCGGAGGCGGAGCGGCTCATGCGTTGCCTGCGTCCAGGTGCCGCCGGAAGCCCTGCGACAGGGTTTCGACCGGGCCATCGGCGCCACGCTGGAGGAAGCGCGCGGCCAGGCCATGGGCGTCGGCGAAGGCGAGCCCTTCATCCGCGCCCATCACCGTCAATGCGGTGGCCCAGGCGTCGGCCAGCATCGCTTCGCGATGGATCACGGTGACCGCCGCGGATGCGGCCGTCACCGGCGCATGCCGGCGCGGGTCCAGGGTATGGCTGTAGCTCACGCCGTCCTGTTCGTAGCGGTGCCAGCGGTCGCCGGAGGTGGCCACCGCCAGGTCGTCGAGCGCCAGCACGCGCGGCGGATGCCCGGCGCCGGCGTCTTCCTCCGGCGCCGATTCGACCAGCACGCGCCACGGTTGGCCGTCGGGCTTGCGGCCGCGGCCGTGCAGTTCGCCGCCGACCTCGACCAGCGCCGCGTCGATGCCCTGTCCGCGCAGCCAGTCGCTGACCAGGTCGACGCCATAACCCTTGGCGATGGCCGACAGATCCAGTTGCAGCCCGCCGGGCTGCAGCGCGGCCTGCGCCTGCGGGTCCAGCTGCAGCCGCTGCCACCCACACTGCGCGGCGACCTCGGCAAGCCGTGCGGCATCGGGCGCACGCCGTTGTCCGGCATCGGCACCGAAACCCCACAGCGCCACCAACGGGCCGACAGTGGGATCGAAAGCGCCGCCACTGCGTTCGGCCACGGCCTGCGCGGCCAGCAGCACGCGCCAGAACTCGCCGGGCAGCGTCTGCCAGCTGCCGGCGGCGGCGCGGTTGTAGCGGCTGATGTCCGACCCCGGCTCCCAGGTGCTCATCTGCGCGACCACGCGGTCGAGCTGCGCCTGGATGCCCGCATGCAGCGGGTGCAGGTCGCGACCGCGTGGCGCCACCAGCTTCACGCTCCAGGTGGTGCCCATGGTGTGGCCGCCGAGGGCGGCGATGTCGGGAGAAGACATGGAGCCAGAATCGAGTGAAGAGAAGGTAGTGGGGAGGGGATGCGGACAGGCGTGCCTGTCCGTCCTCCCGACAAGCGCAGGCATGGAGCGGGAGGAGGGGAGCGGGTCGTCGCCGGTGTTGCGGCTCTTCTCGCCCCTCACTCCTCTTCACTCATTCCTGCGTCACTGCGGCAGCACTTCCAGCGTGGCGACGTAGCTCAGCCGGCGCTGCTTGGCCTGCGGCGCGCTGGTCTTGGCGTCGGTGGTCGAGGTCTCCAGCCAGTACATGCCCGCTTCCGGCCAGGTCACCTTGAAGCTGCCGTCGGCGCCGGTGGTCACCTTGATCTCGTCCTGCGCGTTGCGATAGCGGGTGGCGCCGCGCACGATCTCCACTTCCAGCCCGCTGGCGGGCTTGCCGTCGACTACCAGCTTGAAGGTGGCTTCCTCGCCGGCGAACAGATCGTTGGGGTGGGTGACCGGCACCAGCTCCAGGCCCTTGCCGATCGCGGCGACGCTGCTCGGCTTGCCCTTGGTGACGAAGGTCTCCACCCGGCCGATGCCCTCGGTGACCATCAGGTTCTGCGCGTTCTTCGGGATCTTGGTGGCCAGGTCTTCAGGCGTGGCGTTGCGCAGGAAGCCGCCGCGCGGGCCGCCCATGCCGCCGGCCGCCGGCTTGTCCTTGGCCGCGGCCAGGCTTTCCGGGGTGTCCCAGCGTGCGGACATACCGCTGTTGAGATTGGCGATGCGGTAGGTGCCTTCCTGCTCCAGCTGCACGTCGAATACGCTGCGGTACTTGCCGGTGGCCGGGTTCTGCGGCTGCAGGGTGCCGCCGTCCGGCGTGGCGATGGTGACGTTGTCCAGGCGCATGGCCACGTGGTCGGGGTAGTACAGCTGGTTGGATACCGCCGCGTCCACCGTCACCCACACGTCGTTGCCGGCGACCACGGTGGACGAGGGCAGCAGCCACTGCTTGTGGGCCAGGGCGGAGAACGGAAGCGTGGCGGCGATCAGCGCGGCGAGCAGGGTGGTGCGTTTCATGGCGTGTTTCTCCTTGTTCGGAACGTCAGGGCTTGATGGCGAGGGTGACCAGGCCGAGCTCGCTCTGGCCCTGGGCGGTGCCGTTACCGGCCTTGCCCTTCCACTCGAAGGGAATCTTCAGCAGTTCGCGGCCGCCGACTTCGCGCACCGCCTCCACCACCAGCGTGTACTGGCCGGCGGGCAGGCCGCGCAGCTGCGGCTGGCTGTCGCTGAAGCCCAGCGCATGCTTGCCGGCCGGGCGGGTGGGGCCGGTCACGCCATCCACCGGCACCTGCAGGGTACGGCCGCTCTTGCGCCACCACTGGCGCAGGTCCGGCAGCCACTTGGTGCCGTGGCCTTCGGCATTGGCCGTCTGCTGGTACCACACCGACAGATTGGCGGCGGACTTCTGCCCGGCGTCCTCGATCCACACCGCCACGTAGGGGCGGTGGTATTCGGCCACGTTGAGCTTGGGGATCTCGACGTTGATGTCCAGGCTGGCGGCATAGGCCGCCGGGGTGGCGGCGAGCAGCCCGCTCAAGGCGATGGTCAGGGTGACGCGCATGGTGCGACTCCGTAGGGGAAGCGTGTTCAGTGGATGAGGAGCAGGGCGATCAGCAGCGGGATCAGCAGGCCCAGGCCGACCAGCGGCCAGGTCATGCGCCGCTGCCGCGCATGCAGGTGCAGCAGGAACAGGCCGGTGATGCAGAACACCAGGCAGGCCACCGCGAACAGGTCGATGAACCAGCCCCAGCCGGCGCCGGCGTTGCGGCCCTTGTGCAGGTCGTTGAAATACGACACCCAGCCGCGGCGGGTCTGTTCGAATTCCACCGCGCCGGTTTCGCGGTCGATGCTCAGCCAGGCGTCGCTGCCGGGGCCGGGCATGGACAGGTAGACCTCTTCCGGGGACCACTCGGCCGCGCGTCGGCCGATGGCCACCTCCAGCTCGCGCGACAACCAGTCGGCGACCTTGGCCGGGAGCGGGGCGTTGCCGTCTTCATGCGGAGCCAGCGCCTGCAGCAGCGGTGCCGGCAGCTCCAGGTGAAGGTTGGTGACCTGCGGCTTGGCCTCGATCTTCGCGGCGTGGTTGAGGGTGATGCCGGTGGCGGCGAACAGCAGCATGCCGACCAGGCAGACCGCCGAGCTTATCCAGTGCCACTGGTGCAGCGTGCGCAGCCAGAAACCGCGGCTGGCCTGCTGCTGGACGAGATCGGTGGGAGAGCGTTCTGGGGACACGTGCGCGATGCGGCAGAAAGAGGTGGAATTAGAACATTGATGAGAATGATTCGCAATTTGTATCGCTTCATTCGCTGCCTGCCGGGCAGGAGGAGACCCGTTCCCGGAGAGGAGGAACGGGTCTTCCTCCACCACGGCGGACGGATCAGAAGCGCATGTTCAGGCTCAGCCAGACACTGCGCGCCTTGTCCTTGTTGTTGTAGTCGTCCTCGAACAGCACTTCGTTGGTCACGTCGCCGTAGATGCCGTTGCCGTTGAGGTCGTTGAACGAGGCCTGGTAGGTGGTGAAGTCGCGGTCGAGCAGGTTGTTGATGCGCGCGTTGATCGTCAGCCAGCGGGTGGCCTCGAACGACGCGCCCAGGTGCAGCACCGTGTAGTCCCTGTAGTACAGCTCGTTGCCGGTGACGGCGCTGACGCCGCGGTAGCGTCTGGAACGCGCCTCGGTGGTGAGGAACAGGCCGAAGCGGTCGTTGGCCTGCCAGTCGAGGGTGGCATTGGCCATGTGCCGCGCGCTGTTGCCCAGCGGCAGGCCCTTCTCGGCGCCGCTTTTCTGCTCGCTGTCGGTGAAGGTGTAGTTGGCGCGGAAGCCGAAGGCATCGCTGATCTTCCAGCGCCCGGACAGCTCGGCGCCGCGGATCACCACTTCGTCGATGTTCACCGTGCGGCTGCTGCTCGAATAACCCAGCTCGGCGTACTCGCCGCTGCTGGTGCAGCTCAGCGCCAGGCCGGCGCCGCAGGGCTGGCTGTCGATCTTGTCGTCGAACCGGTTGTGGAACAGCGTGGCGTTGAAATTGTGGCCCTGCGGATGCTGCCAGTAGACCGCCAGCTCGGTGCTGGTACTGGTTTCCGGCTTCAGGTCCGGATTGCCGAAGAACGGCGAGGTGCCCTGGCCGCCGAAACCGGTGACGCCGTCGTACAGGTCGGTGGTCTTGGGCGTCTTGAAGCCGGTGCTGACGCCGCCCTTGACCGTCCACTGCCCGTTGAGGGCATAGACGCCGTACAGGCGCGGGCTCAGGTGGTCGCCGAACACCGCGTGGTCGTCGTAGCGCAGGCCGGCGGTGAGGGTCAACGGCGCGCTCACCTTCCAGTTGTCCTCGACGAACAGCGAGTACATGTCGTGCTCCTGCTTCAGGCCCGGCGTGCCTTTCTCGGTACCGAACACGCCATCGGTCAACTCGCCGCGGATGACCTGGGTGCCCACCACCAGGGTGTGCTCGCCGGCGGTCTGGAACGGGATGTCGAGCTTGGCGTCCAGGGTGTACTGCGCGCTCTCCAGCGTGCGCTTGGGGCGCGGCAGGAAGGTGGACTCGGCCAGCGCACGGCGCTCGGCCAGGCCCATGCCGGCGTACTGGCCGGTGCCGTCGATCATCGCCAGCAGCTGCTCGCGCTCGGCCACGGTGAACGGCAGGGTGCGGCCATCGTTGTTGGTGGCCACGTGCGCCAGCGAGACGAAGCTGTTGCCGAAATCCCACTGGCCTTCGTGGGTCAGCGCCCAGGCGTCGCGGGTGAATTCCTGCGACGGGCTGTAGCCGACGCGCGGATCGGCGCGGCGCGCCCAGCTGCCGCCGTTCGCACGGCAGGCATTGGCGATGGCGCCGGCCGCGCCGAGGCAGAAGTTGGAGGCGCGCCAGACGCTGTTGATGTTGTCCACGGTGCCGACGGGGTATTCCTCGACCCCGCTGTCGTTGAGCTTGATCCTGTTGTCGTATTCCTGCCGCGAAGCGTCGTAGTCCAGGGACACGGTCTGGTTGTCGGTGGGCATCCAGGTCAGGGTGATGCCGCCGGCCTTGTTGGTGTTGTCCACGGTCTTGCCGCCGCTGCCGAAGCCCAGCGGGCGGGTGTGCAGGCCGCCGGCGGGATCGGTGACCGGCGCGTAGGTCGGGTTGGACGCCTTGCGGTCGTACCAGCTGCCGCGCGCGCTGAGATTGAGCACGCCGGGCAGCAGCGGGCCGGTGAGGAAAAAGTCCATGGTGCTGTCGTCGCCGAACTCGTCGCTGGTCTCGACGGTACGGGCGACGCTGGCCGAGCCGTGCCAGCCGTCGAGGGTGCGCTTGGTGATGATGTTGATCACCCCGCCCATGGCATCGGCACCGTACAGCGTGGACATCGGGCCGCGGATCACCTCGATGCGCTCGATCGCATCCAGCGGCGGGATGTGGTTGAACTGGTTGCCGCCGAAGTTGTTGGGATAGATGTCGCCGTGGTTGTTCTGGCGCCTGCCGTTGACCAGGATCAGGGTGTAGTCCGAGCCCATGCCGCGCATGGAGATGGTGCCCTGGCCGGTCTTGTCGCGGGTTTCACCCACGTCCACGCCTTCAAGGTCGCGTACCGCGTCCAGCAGGGTCATGTAGGGACGCCTGGCCAGTTCCTCGCGGGTGATGACCGAAATGCTGGCCGGCGCGTCGGTGATCTTCTGCTCGAAGCCCGAGGCGGTGACCACCACGGTATCCAGCGTGGCCGGTTGGCCGGCTGGTACGCCGGAGGCGTGGGCCGACATGGCGGTCAGCACGGCGATGGCGAGGGAAGTGCGTGCGGCGGGCACGCGGAAACGATGGCGCAGAGCCATGGGATGACCTCGAAAACGAAAGGGAAAAGGCGTGACTGGCCGTGGCGCATGCGGGCGCCATGACGGGAATGGACAGAAGTGGATCCGCGCCGCGCTACCGCGGCGGACGATCAGGCCAGAGGAGGCGCCTGGCTGCGTTGCAGGCGCCAGCGCACCGGCGTGGCATCCGGTGGCGTCGGTGCGGCGACCGGTACGGTGGAGCGCAGGGCGACTGCCTGATCGCCCGCGGATGCCGACGGGCGCGGCGGGGCGGGACGACTCCAGGCGGCGCGGGGCGCCTGCAGCGTGGCTGCGCGGCGGAGTTTGGCCGGATTTTCCCGTTCGGCGGATTCGCCGGTCGGTCCTTCCTCGCCGCTGACGGGCGCATGGACGGCCAGTCCGGCCGCTGCCGTCGACAGGGTCGCGCTCGGCCAGCCGGGCATCAGCATCGAGAACATCGCCAGCAGTACCAGCAAAGGCGCACGCAGGCCGGCGCGCGGGAGCGCTACGGCTGGCAGGCGATATGGCTGGAGCAGATGGCGCACTTGAATCCCCGTTGGCGCAAGGCACCGGCCGGATGGGCCGGTGGTGTCGCTCAATTGTAGTTGGGATTCGTTACCTGGTGCAAATAAGAATTCATTGCATTTGAGTCCGGCTTGACGCAGGTCAGGCCGGGCGCAGGGGAGCCATGCTCAGACCTCGGCCCACTGCCGCAGCAGGTTGTGGTACACGCCGGTCAGCTGCAGCACCGCGTTGGCATCGGCATTGCCGCGGCGCAGGGTTTCGATGGAGGTATCCATCTCGAACAGCATCCGCCGCCGCGCGTCGTCGCGGATCATGCTCTGCACCCAGAAGAACGAGGCCAGCCGTGCGCCGCGGGTCACCGGGGTGACCTGGTGCAGGCTGCTGGAGGGATACAGGATCAGGTCGCCGGCCGGCAGTTTCACTTCGTGCTCGCCGTAGGTGTCGCTGATGACCAGTTCGCCGCCCTCATACTCGTCCGGGGCGTTGAGGAACAGCGTGCACGACACGTCCGAGCGCAGCTGCTCGCCCTGGGACAGGTTCATCACCGCGCCATCGACATGGAAGCCGTAGGTGCCGCCCCCGGCGTAGCGGTTGAAGCGCGGCGGCAGGTACTTCAGCGGCAGCGCGGCGCTGAAGAACAGCGGGTTCTTGGCCAGCGCGACGAGAAGGGTCTCGCCCAGCTCGCGCCGCAGCGGCGACTCCTCGGGCAACTGCTCGTTGCGCTTGGCCTGCGCGCCGAGGTGGCCGACGGTTTCGCGTCCGTCGGTCCACTGCGCGGCGTCGAGCCTGGCGCGGAATCCGGCGACCTGCCCGGGGGTGAGTACGTTGGGAATGTGCAGCAGCATGGAAGGCCTCAGCTTGCGAGGTGGGTGACCAGCCCGCGCACCCGCGGATGCGGCGACGCGGCCAGTTCCGGGACGATATGGGTCATGAACGCAGGGCTGCCGTGCGCGAGCGCGAGCCGCAGCCAATGCAGGGCTTCGTCGATGCGGCCATCCTGCAGAAGGATGGAGGCGTAATTGGCCTGCCCGCGGAAGTCGCCGGCTTCGGCCGAGCGCCGGTACCAGTCCAGCGCGGCCTGCGGATCGCGCCCGGTTTCCAGTCCGTCTTCCAGGTGGCGCGCCAGCAGGTTCATCGACTTGGCATGGCCCATATGCGCGGCCTGGGTATACAGCGCGAGCGCCCGCGGCCGGTCCTGTGGCACGCCACGGCCGGTGGCGAGCAGGTTGGCATGGTTGTACATGCCCCAGTCCAGCCCGGCCTCGGCGGCATTGCGGTACCAGACGGCGGCCAGCGTGGCGTCGGGTGCGCAGCCCTGGCCCAGCTCATGGCAGCGGCCGAGCATGTTCATCGCCAGCGCGCTGCCGTTGTTGGCGGCGGTCTCGTACCAGAGCAGTGCGGCGTGTTCATCACGCGCCACGCCCTTGCCTTCGATATAGAGCTGGGCCAG
The DNA here is from genome assembly GCF_029959705.1 of Stenotrophomonas sp. PS02297. NCBI lineage: Bacteria > Pseudomonadati > Pseudomonadota > Gammaproteobacteria > Lysobacterales > Lysobacteraceae > Stenotrophomonas > Stenotrophomonas sp. PS02297. Next base: position 9,725 of record NZ_JASCOS010000019.1, read on the forward strand.
CAGCAGCTGTGCATCCAGCTGGCCTGCCAGTGCCGCCTCGCGGATCTGCGCGAAGGTGGCTTGGGGATCGCTGAGCAGTTGCCGCGCCAGCGCGGTGGCATCGCTTGGAAGGGGAGTGGACATGGTCGTGCCTGTGACCTGGTTTGAATCGGCAGGGTCAGCCGATGGTTGCCATTGCGGGTGAACTGGGTCGCCTGCCGTGGCCGCCAGCGGAAACGCAGAACGGCGGCAGGCTTGCGCCTGCCGCCGTTGCTGCTCATGCCTGCATCAGAACTTGACGTTCAGTGCCAGCGTGGCGGCGCGGCCCGGTGCGATCGCTGCGTAGTGCGAGGCATAGGCCTTGGTGAAGTAGGTCTTGTCGGTGAGGTTCTGCACGTTCAGCTGCAGGCTGATGTTGTCCTGGATGGCGTAGCTGGCCATTGCATCCCAACGGGTGTAGGCCGGGATCCACTTGGTGTTGGCCACGTCGCCGTACTGCTTGTCGACATAGCTGGCGCCACCGCCGATGGTCAGGCCGAACGGCAGCATGTAGGTGGTCCACAGCGTGGCGGCGTGCTTGGGGGTGTTCGGGAACATGTTGCCGTTGTTCGGCGAGACGATCCACACGCCCGGAGCCGGGCAACCGGTACGGCTGGAAATGGAGCAGACAAAACCGTTGTCCTTCAGCTCCGAATCCATGTAGGTGTAGCCGCCGGCGACGTTCCAGCGGTCGGTGATCTGGCCATTGACGCCGATCTCGACGCCGGTGATCGCCTTCTTGCCGGCGTTCTGGGTGCTGCCGGTGTCGATCACGACACGCGCATTGCTCATCTCGGTATGGAAGATCGCGGCGGTCAGGTTCAAGCGCTTGTCGAACAGGTCCCACTTGGTGCCCAGTTCGTAGTTCCTGGTTTCCTGCGGCTTGAGGTTCTGGATGGCGGCGCTGATCGAGTCGTTGCCTTCACCGCTGTCCATGCCCGGCGGCGTCGAGGAGGTGCCGTAGGACAGGTAGATGCTGCCATTGGCGGTCGGCTTGAACACCACGCCGGCCTGGTAGTTGAGGAAGCCGTCGCTGTTGCGCAGCACGGTCGGAGCCTTGTTCAGGACCGGGGTGACCTGTTCGGTGTCGTAGTCGTCCCAGCGCAGGCCGAGGTTGACCAGCCACTTTTCGCTCAGCTCGATGGTGTCGAATGCATAGACCGACTTGGTCTTGGTGGTCTGCTCGACATCCAGCGCCTTGTTGGTGCGGGTCACCGGGTGGGTGGCCGACCACGGATCGTTCGGGTTCGGGTTGTAGAAGTCGGTGCAGTTGTAGCCGGTCGCAGCACCGGTGGTCTTGCACACCTGGTTGTTGCTGATCGGGTTGTTGGTGCCGCCGCCGCCGATCTCGTAGCCGCCCTTGCTGCTCTTTTCTTCGCTGTACTCGACGCCAGCGCTGTAGCTGTGCTTCAGGCCGCCGGTCTGGAACGCACCGGTCAGGCTCAGCTGGTCGGCGAAGGTCTTGGTATCGATGGCGCGGTTGTTGGTACGGCGCCACAAGGTGCCGTACTGCAGCGGGTTGTTCTTGCTGTCGTCCGGCTGGGTCCACAGGTAGTCGTTGCTGGTGTTGCCTAGGCGCGCGATGTTGCGCAGCTTGTGGCCGCCGAGGTCGTAGCTGGCGTCGATGGTGCTGATGTCGGCGCGGGTACGCTGGAAGTCGCGGTCCTTCAGCCCATAGTAGTTGTTGCGGTTGGGCACCAGCGGCTTGCCGGTGGTGGTGCCGGTGGCCGGGTTGCCGTACGGGAAGCCGCCTGCATCGGGCAGGTCGTCGGTTTCCAGGTGGTAGTGGCTGGCGATCAGCTGCAGCGGGCCGTTCAGGCCGAAGGCGATGGACGGCGCGATGCCCCAGCGGCTGACATTGGCGGCATCACGGCCGGCGATGTCCGACTCGTGCTTGAGCAGGTTCAGGCGTGCGGCGATGCCGTCGCCGAGCACGTAGTTGGCGTCCACGGTGCCGCGCGCATAGCTGTCGGTGCCCACGCCCATGCTGACGTTGGTTTCGTTCTTCAACTTCGGGGTCTTGCTGACCAGGTTGATGCTGCCGCCGCCGGAATCACGGCCGCCGTAGGCCGAGCTCGGGCCCTTGACCACTTCCAGCTGTTCCAGGTCGAACACTTCGCGGGTCTGGGTGCCGACGTCGCGCAGGCCGTCGACGAACATGTTGCTCTGGCCATCGAAGCCGCGCAGGAACGGACGGTCACCGGTGGAGTTGCCGCCTTCGCCGGCACCGAAGGTGATGCCCGGCACCATGCGCAGCGCATCGACCAGATTGGTCGCGCCGATTTCCTGGATGGTCTTCTCGGTGACCACGGACACCGACTTCGGCGTATCCAGCAGTTCGGCGGTGAACTTGGGCGAGGACGGCGCGAACCAGCTGCCGCGGACCTGCACCTTGTCCAGGTCGGTGGCCGGCGCGTCGCCGCTGTCGGCGTCCGCGGCCTGGGCCGACAGGGAGGAGAAGCCGGCGGCGAGGGTGGCCGTGGCCAGCAGGGTGGCGCGCGGTGCGTACTTGCGGGACGTGATGTGGTTCATGGGCGGTCGGGAAAGGAAGGGAAAGATCCCTTTGCAAAGAGCAGGGGAAGTGGATGCCGTCCGGATCGCCCAGCGGCGCCCGGGAATGGGCGCCGCTGGTGGAGGCAGATGCGCATCCTAACGATAATCGTTATCAATAACAACGAGATTATTGGATGGGTGGCAGCCTGAGCCGGTCATGCAGCCCCGTATCGGGGCAGCGGCAAGGATCAAAAAGGCGGGTCCGCCTGCGAATGCGCTCCGGCAGGCCCCGCGGCACGGGCAGCCGCGCCGCGGCCGTGCGGGGCGGTCCTCAGTCGCGGTCGTCGCGGGCCCAGATCCCGCCGTCCTCGCGCTTGACCGGGAATTTCGGCACCGGGGTATAGGCCGGTGCACACAGGGCGCGGCCATCGCGGATGTCGAAACGGGCGCCGTGCAGGATGCACTCAACGCTGCCCTCGGCCGGGTCGAGGTTGCCCGAGGACAGCTCGAACTCCTCGTGCGTGCACTGGTCCTCCAGTGCGTACAGTTCGCCGTCCAGGTTGAACACGACGATGGGCGCGCCGGTGACTTCGTCGAAAGCGGTCTTCATTTCCCCCGGCAGCAGTTCGCCGCTGGCGCAGACATAGGTCCAGGTCGCACTCATGCGGCCGGCTCCAGGCGCTTTTCCAGGACTTCGAAGCGCAGGTCGTCACGCCTGGGGATACCGAAGCGCTCGTCGCCGTAGGGGAACGGCTTCTTGATGCCGGTCCGGGCGTAGCCGCGTCGCTCGTAGAAGGCGATCAGCTCGTCGCGGCAGTCGATCACCGTCATCTGCATGGTCGGCAGCCGCCACTGCCCGGCCACGTGGCGCTCGGCCTGCTGCATGACCTGTTTGCCGACGCCGCCGCCCTGCGCCTTCGGACTGACCGCGAACATGCCGAAGTAGCCATGGCCGTCCTCGTCGGCGATGTGGCAGCAGGCCAGCATCTGCCCGGCCTGCTCGGCGATCAGGATCAGGCTGCGCGGCCGGCCGATGTCGGCGAGGATGCCTTCGGCATCCACCCGCTGGCCATCGAGGATGTCGGCCTCGGTGGTCCAGCCCACGCGCGAGGTGTCGCCCCGGTAGGCGGAGGTGACCAGTTCGATCAGGGCCGGAACGTCGTCCGGTGTGGCGGTGCGGAAAATGAGGGCGTCCATGCCGGACATTGTAGAGCGGGGCAACGCCCCGCTGGAGCGCTCCCGGCAATGCCTCGCCGGGCGATGCCCGGCGCTACGGGGCTTTCCTGTTCCGTCCCGTGTAGAGCGGGGCAATGCCCCGCTGGGGCACTCCCCACCCGGCCTTGCCGGGCCATGCCAGGCGCTGCAGAGCCTCCCTCTCCACTCCCTGTGGAGCGGGGGGGGGCACGCTGCGCCATGGGGCGCTCACCCCAACAGCGTGCGTACCTTCTTCAATGCAGCCATGAAGGCTTCGATCTCTTCATGGGTGTTGTAGAAGGCGAGCGAGGCGCGGCAGGTGGCGGCGACGCCGTAGTACTGCAGCAGCGGGTGCGCGCAGTGCTGGCCGGAGCGTACCGCCACGCCCTGCAGGTCGAGCAGGGTGGCCAGGTCATGCGCGTGCGCGCCTTCGACCAGGAAGGACACCACCGCGGCCTTGTGCGGGGCCGTGCCGAAGATGCGCACGCCGTCGATGCGCTGCAGCTCCTCGGTGAAGTGCGCCAGCAGTTCCTGCTCGCGGGCGGCGACGTGATTGCGCCCGAGCCCGTCCAGGTAGTCCGCCGCCACGCCCAGGCCGATGAAGCCGGCGATGTTCGGCGTGCCGGCCTCGAACTTGTGCGGGGCATCGTTGAACACGGTGCCGTCGAAGCTGACTTCCTTGATCATTTCGCCGCCGCCGAGGAACGGCGGCATTTCCTGCAGCAGTTCGCGGCGCGCCCACAGCGCGCCGGTGCCGGTGGGGCCGCACATCTTGTGGCCGGTGACCGCGTAGAAGTCGCAGCCGACGGCGGCGACGTCCAGCTCCAGGTGCGGCGCGGCCTGCGAGCCGTCGATGACGGTGACGATGCCGCGCCTGCGCGCCTCGCGGCAGATCTCGCGTACCGGATTGACCGTGCCCAGCACGTTGGAGACATGCGCCAGCGCCAGCAGCTTCACCTCCGGCGTCATGGCCGCATGCAGCGCGTCCATGTCCAGTGTGCCGTCGGGCGCGATTTCGGCCACGCGGATGCTCGCGCCGGTGCGCTGCGCCACCAGCTGCCAGGGCACGATGTTGGCGTGGTGCTCCATGCGCGAAACCAGGATCACGTCGCCGGCCTTGAGCCGCGGCAGCGCCCACGAATAGGCGACCAGGTTGATCGCGAAGGTGGTGCCGCTGCACAGGACCAGCTCGTCGGCGCGCACGTTGAGGAAGCGCGCCAGCTTGCCGCGCGCGCCCTCGTAGGCCTCGGTGGCCTCGCTGCCCAGGGCATGGACGGCGCGGCTGACGTTGGCGTTGTAGCGGCGGTAGAACTCGTCCACCGCGCCGATCACCGACAGCGGCTTCTGCGCGGTGTTGGCATTGTCGAAGTACACCAGCGGCTTGCCGTTGACTTCGCGCATGAGCAGCGGGAAATCGGCGCGTACGCGCTCCCAGTCCGGGGCGGCGGGCGAGGACGGGATCGGGCGCGGGGAGGAAAGGTTCATGCCACGCCTGCCTGCTGCAGCGCCTGGTCCAGGTGGCGGACCAGCTTTTCGGTCAGGATGCCCTCCACCGCGGCCAACGGTTCGTGGCAGAACGCGGCGCTGAGCATGGCGCGCGCCTGGTCGGCCGGCACGCCGCGCGAGCGCAGGTAGAACAGCGCATTGGCATCGAGCTGGCCGACCGTGGCGCCATGCGCGGCCTTGACCTCGTCGGCATCGATCACCAGCGTCGGCTGGGTATCGATCTCGGCATCGGCCGACAACAGCAGGTTCTTGTTCGACAGGTTGGCATCGGTGCCGTCGGCACCTTCGCGGATGTTGATGCCACCATGGAACACCACGCGGCTGCGGTTGGCCGCAACGCCACGCCAGAGCAGCTCGGCGCTGGTGTCCTTGGCGATGTGCTCGATGCCCAGGCGGGTATCGATATGGCGGCGGCCGGTGCCCAGCAGCACGCCATTGGCGGTCAGTTTGGCGTTGTCGCCTTCCAGGCGCACGTTCAGTTCATGGCGGCTCAGTGCGGCACCCAACTCCAGGTCGATGCGACGGTACTCGGCATCGCGGGCCAGCACCGCGTCGGTGCGCAGCAGCGAGGTGGCGCGCGCGCCGTCGGCCTGCACGCGGGCGTGCGAGAGCCGTGCGTCCTGGGCCAGGTGGACGTGCACCAGGGTGTTGTCCAGGTGCGCGCTGTCGCCGGTCCACAGGTGATGCTCGACCAGGCCGAACACGGCGCCGCGGCGCAGCTCGATCAGGTGGCGGTGGTGCCAGGCCCGGTCGGCGGAATCGGCGGCGCTGACGAAGACCAGGTGCAGCGGCGTCTCGCTGTGGGCGCCTTCGGCCACCTGTACCAGCACGCCTTCATCGGCAAGTGCGGCATTGAGCTGGGCGAACACTTCATCGGCGCGCTCGAAGCGGCGATCGAGGAAGCGCAGGGCTTCGGGCTCTTCGGCCTGCACCGCAGCCAGGGTGCGCACCTGCACACCCGCAGCCAGCGCCGACAGATCGCTCAGCGCAGCGCTGTGGCGGCCATTGACGAAGACCAGTCGCGGCGCCGGGATGTGGGCCAGCAGGGCGGCATCGATGTCCGCGGCCTGCGGCGGCGCTGCGGCGAACGTGCGACGTTCGAGCTGGCGCAGCGAGGTGTACTTCCAGGCCTCGCTGCGCGCAGCGGGCAGGCCGGTCTGCAGCGCGGCATCAAGCAGCGTGCGGCGGGCATCGCTGCCGCTGAAGCCGGCGGCCAGTGAATCCAGGAGCGCGCTCATTACTTGGCGGCCTCGCGGACCACGCGGTCCTTCAGGAAATCGTAGCCGTGGGCTTCCAGCTCCAGCGCCAGTTCCGGGCCGCCGGTCTTGACGATGCGGCCGTCGGCCAGCACGTGCACCACGTCCGGCTTGATGTAGTCGAGCAGGCGCTGGTAGTGGGTGATGACCAGGAACGAACGTTCAGGCGAACGCAGCGCGTTGACGCCGTCGGCCACGTTCTTGAGCGCGTCGATGTCCAGGCCCGAGTCGGTCTCGTCGAGGATCGCCAGCTTCGGCTCCAGCACGGCCAGCTGGAAGATCTCGTTGCGCTTCTTCTCGCCGCCGGAAAAGCCTTCGTTGACGCCGCGGTGCAGCAGTTCGTCCTTCAGGTGCAGTACCGCCAGCTTCTGGCGGACCAGCTTGAGGAACTGCATCGAGTCCAGCTCCGGCTCGCCGCGCGTCTTGCGCTGGGCGTTGAGCGCGGCGCGCAGGAAGTAGGTGTTGTTCACGCCCGGGATCTCCACCGGGTACTGGAAGGCCAGGAACAGGCCGGCGGCGGCGCGCGCTTCCGGCTCCAGGTCCAGCAGGTCATCGCCCTCGAACCGCACGCTGCCCTCGGTGACTTCATAGCCGTCGCGCCCGGAAAGCACGTTGCCAAGCGTGGACTTGCCGGCGCCGTTCGGCCCCATGATGGCGTGCACTTCGCCGGGCTTCACGTCCAGCGAAAGGCCTTTCAGGATTTCCTTGCCGGCGATGCTGGCGTGGAGGTTTTCGATCTTCAGCATGAGGGTACGGTCTTCGATTTGAATGGGGGGCGGGGCGATCAGAGTTCGCCTTCGGCGCGATCAAGGAAAGTGGCGCGCAGCCAGTGGGTGCGCTGCCGGGTCAGCTCGGCCTTGTCGGCCGAATACAGCGCCGGGTACATCGAGCCGTACAGGACGCGCGGGTTCTCGTCCTTGCCGACCGGGTATCGCGCGTCGATGTCGGCATCACGCAGCTGGACCCACAGGCGCTGGGCACCGCGCAGCTTTTCGATGGCGACCGGCTGGCCCTGCAGCTTCTGCATCACCTGCCGGTACACGGCGTTGAGCTCCGTATCGGCCTTCCCGGCCTCGCGCGCCGCGCATTCGTTGATGTCCAGCTGGCTGCGGGCGTCGTCGCAGGCCTTGCCCAATGGCGAGGCGGGGGCCGCGAACGGCAGCAGCGCGAGCAGCAGAAGGGGCAGGCGGCTCATCCGACCGAGCCTTCCAGCGACACTTCCAGCAGCTTCTTGGCTTCCACCGCGAACTCCATCGGCAGCTCCTTGAACACCTGCTTGCAGAAGCCGTCGACGATCATCGACACCGCGTTCTCCTGGTCGATGCCGCGCGAGCGGCAATAGAACATCTGGTCGTCGGAGATCTTGGAGGTGGTGGCTTCGTGTTCGACGGTGGCGCTGGGGTTCTTCACCTCGATGTAGGGGAAGGTGTGGGCGCCGCACTTCTTGCCGATCAGCAGCGAGTCGCACTGGGTGTAGTTGCGCGCGCCGTCGGCGCCGGCGGCAACCTTGACCAGGCCGCGATAGGTGTTCTGGCCGCGGCCGGCGCTGATGCCCTTGGAGACGATCTTGCTCTTGGTGCGCTTGCCGACGTGGATCATCTTGGTGCCGGTATCGGCCTGCTGGCGGTGGTGGGTGAGCGCCACCGAGTGGAACTCGCCCACCGAATCGTCGCCCAGCAGCACGCAGGACGGGTACTTCCAGGTGATGGCCGAGCCGGTCTCCACCTGGGTCCAGGTGACCTTGCTGCGCGCGCCGCGGCATTCGGCGCGCTTGGTGACGAAGTTGTAGATGCCGCCGACGCCGTTCTCGTCGCCCGGGTACCAGTTCTGCACCGTGGAGTACTTGATTTCAGCGTCTTCCAGCGCGACCAGCTCGACCACCGCGGCGTGCAGCTGGTTCTCGTCGCGCATCGGCGCGGTGCAGCCTTCCAGGTAGGAGACGTGGCCCCGGTCCTCGCAGATGATCAGCGTGCGCTCGAACTGGCCGGTATTGTTGGCGTTGATCCGGAAGTAGGTGCTCAGTTCCATCGGGCAGCGCACGCCCTTGGGCACGAACACGAAGCTGCCGTCGGAGAACACCGCCGAGTTGAGCGCGGCGAAGTAGTTGTCGCCCACCGGCACCACCGAACCCAGGTACTGGCGGACCAGGTCGGGGTATTCGCGGATGGCCTCGGAGATCGAGCAGAAGATCACGCCCTTGTCGGCCAGTTCCTTGCGGAAGGTGGTGCCGACCGAAACCGAGTCGAACACGGCGTCGACCGCCACGCCGGCGAGCTTGGCGCGTTCGTGCAGCGGCACGCCGAGCTTGTCGTAGGTGTCCAGCAGTTCCTTGGGCACTTCGTCCAGCGACTTGTACTTCGGGCCCTTGGGCGCGGAGTAGTAGCTCAGCGCCTGCAGGTCGATCGGGCCGATCTGCAGCTTGGCCCAGTCCGGCTGGCGCATGGTCAGGAAGTGGCGGTAGGCGTCCAGGCGCCACTGCGTCATCCACTCCGGCTCTTCCTTCTTGGCCGAAAGCGCGCGGATGACGTCTTCGTCCAGGCCGGGCGCGAACGAATCGGACTCGATGTCGGTGACGAAGCCGGCCTCGTACTTGCGGCCCAGCTGTTCGTGGATCTCGCGGTTGGGGGTGTCGGCAGTGCCGACGTTTTCGATGGTCTCGGTGGCCATGAGGCTGCCTACGGAATTCAGGAAACGATGCTGACGTCGATGCGTCGACGGTCGGCAAGTGGGAGGGGGTGCAGCATCTGCGCCAGGGTCACGCCGCGCAGGGCGTCGGCGACCACGTCGTTGATCAGCCGCCAGTTGGAGCGCACGCCGCACTGGCTGGCGATGCCGCACTGGCTCTGGCCCTGGCTGCACTCGGTGATCGCCAGCGGGCCTTCCATCGCCTCGACGATCTCGATCAGGCTGATCTCGGTGGCGGGGCGGGTGAGGCGGTAACCGCCACGTACGCCGCGCAGGCCCTCGACCAGCCCGGCCTGCGCCAGCGGTTTGAGCAGTTTGCTGACGGTCGGCGGCTCCAGCCCGGCGGCCTCGGCCAGTTCGGTCGCGCTCAGCACCTCGTCCGGCCGTGTGGCGAGCACGGTCATGACGACGCTGGCGTAGTCGGTGAGCTTGGTGACGCGGAGCATGGGTGGGGCGTGGAAATCAATGTGGACCGAAATTGTACGCTTTTGTGCGCGGCGCCTCAAACCCGGCCTGTGGCGGGGCGTTGATGCAGGTCAAGCGGTCCGCATCGTTCGCCCGGGCTTGGGAAGCCCGCGCGACTGCGCGAGAATCCCCCTTCCTCATCGTTTCCCGGTCATGTACATGCCCAAGAAGATCCAGGCGCGCAAATCCACCATCCACGGCAATGGCGTGTTCGCGCTGGCGGCCATCGCCAAGGGCGAGCGCGTCATCGAGTACAAGGGCCTGCGCCGGACCCATGCCGAGGTGGACGCCGACGATGCGGGCGACGTGGAAAGCGGCCACACCTTCCTGTTCACGCTGAACGACGACTACGTCATCGATGCCAACCACAAGGGCAACGACGCGCGCTGGATCAACCACAGCTGCGACCCGAACTGCGAAGCGCTGATCGAGGAGGCCGAAGGCGACGACCGTACCGCCGACAAGGTGTTCATCGAGGCGATCCGCGCGATCAAGCCGGGCGAGGAACTGACCTACAACTACGGCATCACCCTGGCCGAGCGCCATACCCCGCGCCTGAAGAAGATCTGGGAGTGCCGTTGCGGTTCGCCCAAATGCACCGGCACCATGCTGCAGCCCAAGCGCTGAGCTTCTCTCCGGTGTCGTGCGTAGAGCGGGGCAACGCCCCTCTGGAGCTTCACCGGGAAAGCCCGCCGGGCGCTGCCCGGCGCTACAGAACCCTGTCCCGTGTAGAGCGGGGCAACGCCCCGCTGGAGCTTCACCGGGAAAGCCCTCCGGGCGCTGCCCGGCGCTACAGAACCCTGTCCCGTGTAGAGCGGGGCAACGCCCCGCTGGAGCTTCACCGGGAAAGCCCGCCGGGCGCTGCCCGGCGCTACAGAACCCTGTCCCGTGTAGAGCGGGGCAACGCCCCGCTGGAGCTTCACCGGGAAAGCCCTCCGGGCGCTGCCCGGCGCTACAGAACCCTGCCCGTGTAGAGCGGGGCAACGCCCCGCTGGAGCGTTCCCGGCAAAGGCCCCGCCGGGCGTTGCCCGGCGCTACAGCGCACCGCGGCGATCCGTCACCGCGTAGCGCGGGCAACGCTCCACGGGGGTTTGTCCGCTGGAGCCCCGCCGGCGCTGCGGACCATCCCGGCTTCTGAGGGAGTGACTCCCCGCCGCGAATGCCTTCCGGCCGGCTGGATCAGTTTCCCAGCAGCCCCTGCGGCACCAGCCGGCCGAGGTCCTGGTTGAAGTCCACCGCGATGCGGCCGTTCTCGATGCCCACCGACTTCACCTGCAGCGCGCCCATCACGTTGGCGATGGCCGGATCGATGCGGTAGATCGGCTCGCGGCGCGCATAGTCGGCCAGCCAGCTGTTGAGCAGGCCGCGGGTGCTGGAATCGAGCTCGGCACCGGCCATCGCCGGGCGGAAGGCGTCGACGGTTGGTTGTTCCAGGTGGAAGCCGCGCGTGGCCGCGTCGTAGCGCAGGCTGCTGCTGAGCTGCACGTTGCCCACCTGCGTCGGGGCACCGCCGGCGGCGGCCATGGCCAGGTCGAACTGCAGGTTCAGGCGGTTGCCGGCCGGCAGCGTCAGCCGCGGCTGGCTGACCGTCAGCGCGAGCAGCCCGCCGAGCGCCTTCTGCGAACGCGGAAAGCTGCCATCCAGGTAATGCTGCACGTCGGCTGCGTCGACCATGAGCTTGCGGCCGCTGACCTGCGGCGATGCATGGGCACTGGTGGCCATGGCCACGCAGGCGACGGCGGGCAGCAGCAGGGAGAGGAAGTTCATCGTATCGGCCTGGGAAGAGTGCGACGGAAGCAACGCACGATACCTGGAAGCGGTGAATGGCCGGTTAGCGGAACAGCATCGCCAGCGCGCCTACTGCGCTTCGCGCAGCGCCTGCAGTTTGGCGATCAGGCCGTCGAGCTCCGGCTGCAGCGCCGCCAGCGGGTGGTCGCCTTCGCGCGCTGCCGCGGCCAGCGTCTCCAGCAGGCCGGTGGCCACCACCACGCCGGCATCCTCGTTGCAGGACAGGCGCCGCTGCCGCTGTGCGCCTTCCAGTTCGCGCATCCAGTTGCGGGGACTGCGCTGTTCGAATTCGATGGTGCAACGGCCGCTGCACTGCAGGCCATCGGCTTCGATCGGCGTGACGGTGATGCGGTAACGGTGCTTGCTGCTGGACATGACGTGGGAGGTGGCTGTGGCTTGGTCGTCACCATAGGCCCGGCAGGCGGCCCGGGCGAGGCGCCGGCCCATGACGCTGTGTTCCAGTGCGAAGCGCCAGCGCATTACCCCCGTCATTCCTGGCGGCACCCCTGTGGGGCGTCGCGTCGCAATGCTGGAAACCGCTCCTGCGATTTCCCCGCTCGGGCGTTCCACGAGCTGCGGCGCAGACAGTGGGCTCCTTTTCGTGGATCTCTACGCCCGGGGGGCTTCGGCGTATGCCTCACCCCGGGGGGCGCTCCCGCGGATGCATTGCAGTGGCTGGAAAACGGATTGCAGCCATTCCGGCAACGGATTGTCGCAGCCCGGATGGTTGCGCCCTGGCCGGTGGACGAACTGCCCCTGGAAGAACGCCGCCTGCCGTGGAGGCCGCGCAGAAAGCCGTCGGGAGCGGTTTTGACAGGGCACATCGATGGTCCGCGGGAGCGCCATGGGCGGCGCAAAAAAAACGGGACGGCATGGCCGTCCCGTTCTTTCGTCCAAGGGCGTGCGGATCAGACCGCGGCGTCCTTGAGCTTCTTGAGCGGGCGCACCTTGATCTTGGTGGAGGCCGGCTTGGCGGCGAACCACTGCTCTTCCTTGGTGAACGGGTTGATGCCCTTGCGCTTCGGCTTGGCCGGCACGCTCACGGTGGAGATCTTCAACAGGCCCGGCAGGGTGAAGCTGCCTGCGCCCTTCTTGTTGACCGATGCGGCGACGGCGCCTTCCAGCGCGGCCAGGATGGAGCGGACATCCTTGGCGGCGACGCTGGTCGCCTCGGCCAGGTGCGCAACCAGACCCGACTTGGTCAGGGCTTCCTTGATCGGCTTGGGAGCGGCCGGCTTGGCGGCTGCCTTCGTAGCGACTTTCTTCGCTGCCTTCTTCGGGGCAGCCTTCTTAGCGGTCTTTGCCATGATTTCCTGTTCCGTGAACGGTTGGTTGTTGGTCATGCCGACCCCGTCGGCAAGCGAAATGTAGGGCATGCGCGGTGCATCGCCAATAGGGCGGAGCACAAAAACCCCATAAAAATTGCATCCAACCGCTTTCCAGCCGGGGCATGAGGCGGCGTCCGCGGCAAAACAGGCGGGAAAAGCAGGGGTCCGGTGCGTCCGTCGCGGATGCGCGGCATGGACGGCGGTGTCGTCGGGGAGCGGTCGCGGTGCGCGGTGCCGCTGCGGCGCACAAGGCGCTAACGAACGCTGCCATACGCTGGAGCGACCTTCCACGCATGCACAGGAGAGACGCCATGGGTATTTCACGCCACGCCACCGCGCACTGGGAGGGCGACCTCAAGAGCGGACAGGGGCGTCTGAGCACGCCGCAGAGCGGGCTGATGGAGAACACGCGCTACGCCTTTTCCAGCCGCTTCGGCGACGAGAAGGGAACCAACCCGGAAGAACTGATCGCCGCCGCGCATGCCGGCTGCTTCACCATGGCGCTGTCGGCGAAGCTGGCCGAGGCCGGTTTCCCACCACGCTCGCTCGACACCCGCGCCGATGTCGACCTGTCCATGGATGGCGGTCCGCAGCTGTCGCAGATCCGCCTGAAGGTGAAGGCAGTGGTGCCGGGCATGGACGAGGTGAAGTTCCGCGCGGTGGCCGACGATGCCAAGCAGAACTGCCCGGTATCGAAGGCGCTGAGCGCGGTGCCGATCAGCCTGGAGACCGAGTTCTCCGCCTGATCCCACGGCCGGGGCGGCGGCCGTGCCGCCCCGGCGTTCCGGTTCAGGGGCGTTTCACGCGCCGCGCCCGAGCATCCGTCCATTCCAACCCGCCGGTACGGCCGCCATGTCCCGATCATTGCCTCTTGCAGGTGTCCTGGTCTTCGGTTGCCTGCTGGCGTTTTCCGCCTCGGCGCAGCGCTACGACGACGGCCGCTATCGTCCGTCGCCGGCCAGCGGCGACTGGCGCCAGGACGATGACCGCTACTACGCGGGCGACAACGGCCCGGTCTACGACTACGCGCGCGTGGTGCGCGTGGACCCGATCATCGTCGATGGCGGCGACCGCCAGGGGCGCTGCTACGAGCGCAGCGATGGCGATTACGCATACGGGCCGGATGGCTACCGGCAGGAGCGTCGCGATACCCGCGATTACGGCGACGACCGATATGCAGGCGGTTACCGGCAGGGCAGCGATGGCGGTCGCCAGGTCGCGACGGTGATCGGCGGCCTGGCCGGCGCCATCATCGGCAGCCGCATCGGTGGCGGCGATGGGCGCTACCTGGGCACGGCGATCGGCACCGTCGCCGGCGGTGCCGCCGGGCGTGCGATCTACGACGCGAACACCGGTCCGGTCTACCGGCGTTCGGACGTACGCGTCTGCGAGCCCGGGCGCGGGGGTTACGGCCGTGATGGCTACGGTTACGAGAGCGAGCGCGTGGACGGCTACGACGTCACCTACGAGTACGGCGGCCGCGAATACCACACCCGTCGCGACTACCATCCGGGCGAACGCATCCGGGTGCGGGTGGACGTCAGCGCCGACTGATCCTGCGTGGTGCCCGGTGCCGTCGCCATGCGCCGGCATTGCGGTACATCGATTCCGCGGTTTCGTTGTCACGCCTGGCCGATGGCGGCATAGTCGCCGTTCCCGTTGGCCAGGAGTGTTCCCGCATGCGCCGTACCGCCGCCTGTCTCGCCGTCCTGCTTCCCTGCCTGCATCCGGCACCGGCCTCGGCCGAAGTGCGGGTGCTGCTCGCCGATACCATCCGCACGGGTGATCCACAGCAGCCCACCGCCAGCGCGCTGGCGTGGGACACGGACAACGGCCGCCTTCTCGCGGTGGGCGAACGCGCGGCGGTGCTGCAGCGTTATCCGCAGGCCGCGCGCATCGATGCGGGCAAGGTCGCCGTGGTGCCGGGCCTGATCGATGCGCATGCGCACCTGGTCGGCCTTGGCGACACGCTGGCGCAGGCCGACCTCACCGGCGCGCGCAGCCGCGCCGAAGTGGTGGAGCGGTTGAAGGCTTTCGAGAAGACGCTGGCGCCGGGCGAATGGCTGCTCGGCGCGGGCTGGGACCAGAACCGCTGGGACAACACCGCCTTCCCGACGGCGGCCGATCTGGACGCGGCGTTTCCCGAGCGGCCGGTGTACCTGGAGCGCATCGACGGCCATGCCGGGTGGGTGAACGGCGCCGCGCTGCGGATCGCGGAGAAGGCGGGCAAGCCGCTGTCCGGCGACTGGCAGCCCGAGGGCGGGCGCATCCTGCGCGACGCCGCCGGCAAGCCGACCGGCGTGCTGGTGGACGGTGCGGCGTCGCTGGTGGGCGCGCATATCCCGGCGCCGGACGAGGCCGTGCGCGAGAAGCGCCTGCAGGCCGCGGTGCAGCTGGCGCTCAGCAACGGGCTCACCGGCGTTCACGACATGGGCGTTTCGCGCGGCGACCTGGCGGTGATGAAGCGGCTGGCCGACCAGGGCAAGCTGCCGCTGCGCATCGATGCCTACGCCGACGGCAACCACGGCGCGCTCGACGATCTGTGCGCCAGCGGCCTGTACACCCATCCGGGCGGGCGCCTGCAGATGCATGGCGTGAAGCTGTTCATGGACGGCGCGCTGGGCAGCCGCGGCGCGGCCCTGCTTGCCGACTACAGCGATGATCCGCACAACCGCGGCCTGCTGATGACCTCGCCGGAGGATTTCGAAGTGGCCGTGCGCAAGGCCGATGGCTGCAAGGTGCAGGTCGCCACGCATGCGATCGGCGACCGCGGCAACCGCATCGTGCTCGACACCTACGACAAGGTCCTGGGCGCGCACAAGGGCAACGACCACCGCTGGCGCGTGGAGCATGCGCAGGTGGTGACGCTGGAGGACATCCCGCGTTTCGCCCGGTTGGGCGTGATCGCCTCGATGCAGCCCACCCATGCCACCTCGGACATGGGCTGGGCCGAGCAGCGCGTGGGGCCGGAGCGGATCAAGGGCGCCTATGCCTGGCAGCGGTTCCTGCACAGTGGCGCGCACCTTGCGCTGGGATCCGACTTTCCGGTCGAGCAGGTCGACCCGCGCCTGGGTCTGTACGCGGCGGTGACCCGGCAGGACCGCGATGGCCGGCCGCCGGGCGGCTGGCAGCCGGAGCAGCGCCTGAGCGCGGCCGAGGCCCTGCGCGGCTTCACCAGCGACGCCGCATATGCCGGGCACGACGAGGCCCAGGTCGGCCGCCTGCGCAGCGGCATGCGCGCGGACTTCGTGATCTTCGACCGCGATCCGCTCGACGAGAACGCTGGCCGCCTGGACGAACTGAAGGTGCTGTCCACCTGGGTCGACGGCGAACCGGTCTACAAGGCCGCAGCGCCAGCCGACAAGGGCTGACCTTCCCGGCGCCGCGGAGGCCATCGCCCCGCGGCGCTGAAACCATGCTGCAACCTTGGCTGCCCATGCTCTGCGCGCTTCAATCGCGCGCCATCGGGCCAGCCACGGCCGGAGGGCTTCTCCCACGCCAACATCAAGGCGAACTCCATGCAGCTCCGCTCCTGCTCCGGTGCCGTAGACCGCAGCCCATCCCATCGTTTCTTCCCGCGTCGCTCCACACTTTCCCAGGCCTGCGCCCTGCTCGTGCTGTCGATGGGCGCCACCGCGGCGATGGCGGAAGAGGCGGCCGACCCGGCCGCGCGCAGCGCCGCCACCGCGCTGGACACGATCACCGTGACCGCCGAGCGCCGCGCGCAGAACCTGCAGGACGTGCCGGTGTCGGTGGGCGTGGTGCAGGGCGAGGCGATGCGCGCCTATACCGAGGGCGGCGACGACACCCTGCTGGCACTGTCCGGCAAGGTGCCCGGCTTCTACGCCGAGACCACCACCGGCCGCATCTTCCCGCGCTTCTACATCCGCGGCCTGGGCAACATCGATTTTTACCTGGGCGCTTCGCAGCCGGTGTCGATCATCCAGGACGACGTCGTGCTCGAGCATGTGGTGCTCAAGTCCAACCCGGTCTACGACGTGGACCAGGTGGAAGTGCTGCGCGGCCCGCAGGGCTCTCTGTTCGGCCGCAACACCACCGCCGGCATCGTCAAGTTCGACACGGTCAAGCCCGGCGGGGAGTTCAGCGGCCGGGTCAACGCCAGCTACGGCAGCCACGACACCGTGGCGATCGACGGCGGCATCGGCGGGCCGATCAACGACGTGCTGTCCTTCCGCGTATCCACGCTGTACCAGCACCGCGGCGACTGGGTGGACAATACCTACAGCGGCCCCAGCGCCGACGGCACGGTCAGCCCGAGGAACAACGCCATGGGCGGCTACGACGACCGCAACCTGCGCCTGCAGATGCTGTTCAAGCCCAGCGAGCAGTTCTCGCTGCTGGCCTCGGCGCATACCCGCGACTACGACGGCACCTCCACGCTGTTCCTGCGCGGGGCGATGCACAAGGGCTCGAACAAGGTCGACGTGGCGCGCGACAAGGTCGCCTACGACGAAGCCGACAACAACCCGCAGGCGTACCGGACCCACGGCGGCTCGATCAAGGCGGTCTACGATTTCGGCGCGACCACGCTGACCTCGATCAGCGCCTACGAGACCACCTCCGGTTATAGCCGCGGCGATACCGATGGCGGCGCCGCGGCCGACTTCCCGGTCAACGGCGTGCCCAACGGCTATGGCCAGTCGATGGGGCAGGTGCGCGACCTGGGTCAGTTCACCCAGGAGCTGCGCCTGGCCAGCAACACCACCGATCCGTGGTCCTGGCAGGTCGGCGCCTTCTATTTCGATGGACGCGACACCACCGATTTCTACCAGCGCGCCTGGTTCCTGCAGGGCGCGGCGCGCAACCCGAACAACTGGGTGCGCCTGCGCAACATCAACACGTCATGGGCCGGCTTCGGCCAGGTGAGCTGGAAGGCCAGCGATGCGCTGACCCTGACCGCCGGCGTGCGCGCGACCCGGGACGAGAAGAGCACGCGCCTGCTCAAGACCGCCGATACCGCCGCAGGCGTGGTGACCTACAAGGGCCGCCGCGACGTGGCGATGTCCGATACCCAGCCCAGCTGGGACCTGAGCGCCATGTACGAGGTCAATCCGGCGCTGAGCGTCTACGCACGCGTGGCGCGCGGCTTCCGCGGGCCGACCATCCAGGGCCGTTCGGCGGTGTTCAATTCCGATTTCACCACCGCCGATTCGGAAACCATCCTGTCGTGGGAAGCCGGCATCAAGAGCAGCCTGTTCGACAACCGCCTGCGCCTGAACGTCACCGGCTTCACCTACGCGGTCGACGACATCCAGCTCAACGGCAATGATTCCAACGGCAACGGCGTGCTGTTCAACGCCGACAAGGCGCGCGCCTACGGCCTGGAGGCGGACATGGACTGGCGCCCGATCCCGAACTTCTCGCTGAGTGCCGGCCTGAGCCTGCTGCACAGCAGGATCCAGGACAAGCGCGTATATGCGCAGGTCTGCGCGCTCAACGGCGTGGTCGTGTGCACGGTCAAGGACCCGACCATCAAGATCGGCAGCAACGTCTACGCGCAGATCGACGGCAACCCGCTGCCGAACGCGCCGAAGTACAACCTCAACCTCGCCGCGCGCTACGACCTCCCGGTGGGCGACGATGGCGCGGTGTTCTTCGCCACCGACTGGAACAGGCAGGGCCAGACCCAGTTCGTGCTGTACCGCACCGACGAATTCCATTCCAAGGGCAATTTCGAGGGCGGCCTGCGGATCGGCTACAGCGGCGGCTATGGTGCGTGGGAAGTGGCGGCATTCGCGCGCAACATCACCAACGAGAAGAACCTCAAGGGTGTGATCGAGAACTACATGGCGGCGGTGTATAACGAGCCGCGCATCGTCGGCGTGTCGTTCAACTACAACTGGCGCTGAGCCGGTCGCGGCCAGCCTTTCCGCCCCTATCGCGAGCGGGAAGGCTGGCGCGGTTCCGGGCCGGAATCCACAACGCCGGCGAGGTTGCGGAAGAAACGATCCGCTCGCCGTGTCCTTGTCGAGTGTGATGTATTCCACAATGCGGTCGAGAGGGTGGGGTTCGAATACGGAGCCGCGTGGAATGCGCGGCACCTTGCGGAGCAAGCGTTTCCGCGTGCTTTTGGCGTCGCTGCACGGGCGCTTCGATCGTTGGTGGTTTCTTGTTTCAGCGGAAAGAAAATTCGTCTTTCCGTAGACGGTACTCATTGTTCGTTTGCGAGTTGGCACTGTCTGCGCGCCCCCAGCCGGGCGTCCCCCAGCCATCGCGAATTCGAGTAACGAACACATGCGCAAGCCACTCCCGCTTCATCCCCTGACGTTGTGCGTCCTGGCGACATTGGCCGCCTCGGCCAGCGTCCATGCCCAGAGCAAGGACGAAGGCAGCGACCGGAAGGTCAGCGATCTCGCCGCGGTCAGCGTGTCCGCCTCGCGCATCGACCGCCCCGACCTGGTGGCGCCGACGCCGACCCTGCCCATCACCGCCGAAGAGTTGAAGCTGGATTCGCGCACCAACATCGGCGCGGCGCTCAACGACCTGCCGCAGTTCCGCGCCACCAGCTCGCCGCAGACCACCGGCTCCAACACCGGCGCCGGCAACGCGCCGGTCGACCTGCGCGGCCTGGGCATCTCGCGCACCCTGGTGCTGCAGGATGGCCGCCGCATCTCCAGCGACAACGACCTCAACACGATCCCGTCGATCGTCGTCAAGAGCGTCGACGTGGTGACCGGCGGCGCCTCCGCGGCGTGGGGTTCGGGAGCGGTCGGTGGCGTGGTCAATATCAGCCTCGACCACGACTTCGTCGGCTTCAAGGCCGGCGCACAGGCCGGGCAGTCGACCTACGACGATGCGAAGGAAAAGCGTTTCGAGGCCGCCTGGGGAACCGACTTCGCCGACGGGCGCGGCCATTTCCTGGTCGGTGGCGAGTTCCTCGACAACGACGGCATCGTGCCGCGCAGTTCGCGCAACCGCGCCGGCCGCTGGTCGACGCTGTCCATCGGCAATGGCCAGTACCAGCTGATGCCCGACGTCGGCTTTTCCGACGCAGGCTACGGCGGCCTGATCCTCTCCGGGGTGCTCAAGGGCAAGGCCTTCAATCCGGACGGTTCGCTGCGCGATTTCAAGTACGGCCAGGTCGTCGGCGCGCTGATGAGCGGCGGCGAGGGCCCTTCCAACGACGACTACAGTCCGTTGAGCGCGCCGCAGAAGCGCTACTCGGTGCTGGCCAGCGGCCGCTACGATCTGAACGACGACGTGCGCCTGACCGCCGAGGTGCGGCATTCGCGGATGTACAACAACTACATCTGGTTCGGCGACCACAACCGCAACAATCTGGACGTCGGCATCGACAATGCGTTCCTGCCGCAGTCCGTCCGCGAGGCGATGCAGCAGGCCGGCGAGACCAAGCTGCGCATCGGCCGCTTCAACAACGACATCAACTATCCGCACATCGATTTCGAGCGCAGGACCACCCAGGCCACCCTGGCGCTGGACGGCTACGCGGGCGACTGGCGCTGGAGCGCCTACTACAGCCATGGCGAGGCCGAAGCCAACTTCGACACCCCGGGGTTCATCCTGCGCGACGCCTGGGCCAACGCGGTCGATTCGGTGATCGACCCGGCCACCGGCAAGCCGGTCTGCCGCGTCAGCCTGGGCAATCCGGCGGTGCATTGCGTGCCGATCAACGTGTTCGGCGAAGGCGCTCCGGCGCAGGAGGCCATCGACTACGTGACCGGTACCCCGCAGCAGCGCGCCAAGACCACGCTGGACGTGTTCGGCGCCAGTCTGCGCGGCGAGCCTTGGGAGCTGCCGGCCGGCGCGGTCTCGGTGGCGTTCGGCGTGGAAGGGCGGCGCGAGGCGATCGACCAGCGCGTCGGCGAGCTGGACGCGGCCAAGGCGTTCCGGTCGTTCAACTTCAGCGCCATGAAGGGCTCCTTCAACGTCAAGGAGGCCTTCGGCGAAGTGCTGGTGCCGCTGGTCAAGGACGTGCCGGGCCTGAACAACCTGGCCCTGAGCGCCGCCGCGCGCATCTCCGACTACAACACCACCGGCTCGATCTGGTCCTGGAAACTCGGCCTCACCAACGAGTTCTTCGACGGCTTCCGTGGCCGCATCGCCCGTTCGCGCGACATCCGCTCGGCCAACCTGAGCGAGCTGTTCACCACGACGACGACCGGCTGGAGCTATGTCACCGATCCGACCAACAACCAGACCGTCTATGCATTGAGCAACGGCGGCGGCAACCCCGACCTGAAGCCGGAAACCGCCGATACCCTGACCGCCGGCCTGAGCTGGTCGCCGAAGAGCGTGGAAGGGCTGGATTTCTCGGTCGACTATTTCAACATCGACATCAAGGACGTGATCACCACGATCGGCCTGCAGGACATCCTCGCCCGCTGCGCGGCCGGCAACGCGGCGCTGTGCGCGCGCGTGGAACGCGACGCCGGCGGCAACATCGTCCGCATCGTTTCCAGCTACACCAACCTGTCCCAGTACAAGACCGACGGCGTGGACCTGGAAGCCTCGTACCGCCGCGACGCCAGCCTGTTCGGCGTCTCCGGGCGCCTGCGCTTCCGCACCCTGGCGACCTGGGTCAACCGCATGAGCACCGACGACGGCGTCAAGAGCATGGAGTACGTCGGTTCGCAGGGCTATGCCTTCGGCCTCGGCGTGCCGAGGTGGCGTGCGGTCAGCAGCGTGGCGTTCGACAGCGAGGCCTTCTCGGTCAACGCGCGCGCGCGCTACATCTCGGCCGGCGACTACGACCGCAACCAGAACATCGTCAACAACCACATCGCCAGCTACACCTACGTCGACCTCGGCGGCGCCTACCGCCTGGGCCGCTCCGGGCAGGTGGAGCTGTATGCGAACGCCAACAACGTCTTCAACAAGAAGGCGCCGATCGCCTCGACGTTCTCGCCGTACTACGACGTCATGGGCGCCTACTACACCGCCGGCGTGCGGGTGAAGTTCTGATCGCCGATCCGCGCAACGCACAGGAACAGACATGGCAAGAGCACTGAACACCCTCCTGGCCGCCGCGCTCGTCGCGGCGGCCCACACCGCCGCGGCCGCCGTCTCCATCCCCGGCGCGGTGACCGCCGACGGCGTCGCGCCGATCCCGGAGGCCACCGCCCGCGATACCCGTCCCTACCTGGAGTTCCGCCGCGCCAGTTTCCTCGGCTGGGACGCCACCGGCCGCACCGCGCTGGTCAAGACCCGCTTCGGCAACACCGACCAGCTGCACACGGTGGCCGGCCCGGGCGCGGCGCGGACCCAGCTCAGCTTCGAGGCCGAGCCGGTGCCGTTCGCCAGCCAGGCGCCGGGAGGCGGCCCGCTGGTGATCCAGAAGGACGTCGGCGGCAACGAGTTCTACCAGTTGTACCGGCTGGACAATGGAGCCCTGGAGCTGCTGACCGACGGCAAGTCGCGCAACTGGTTCGGCAGCTGGAGCCGCGATGGCCGCCTGCTCGGCTATGCGTCCTCGCGCCGCAACGGCGCCGACATGGACCTGTACGTGCTCGATCCGCGCACGCCCGGCAGCGACCGGATGGTGGCGCAGGTCAGTGGCGGCGGCTGGAACATCTCCGATTTCTCGGCCGACGGACGCAGGGCGCTGGCGATCAACCGCATCTCGATCAACCACGCCGTGGTCGCCGAGATCGACCTGGACAAGGGCGGGCTGCGGGTGCTGACGCCGAAGAAGGGCGTGGCGTCCTACGGCGATGCCCACTATGCCGCCGACGGCCAGATCTGGGTGCTGTCCAACCGCGATTCGGATTTCGTCCGCCTCGGCAAGCTCGATCCGCGCAATGGCGCGTTCAGGGCGGTCAGTCGCGAGCCGCGCTGGGACGTCACCGACTACGTGGTCAGCGCCGACGACGGCATGGTCGCCTACGCGATCAACGAGGCCGGCGTCTCGCGCCTGCGCATCGGCGACGGCACGGGCGGCGCGATGCGCACCGTCGAGGGGCTGCCCGATGGCGTGCTGGACTGGAGTTTCGGCAGGCTGCTGCAGCTGTCCGCGACCGGCCAGATCGGCCTGAGCATGTCCTCGGCGCGGGTGCCGGGCGACGTCTATTCGGTCGATCCGAAGACGCTGGCGGTCAAGCGCTGGACCTGGAGCGAGGCCGGCGGCCTGGACCTGGAGCGCAACCGTGAGCCGGAACTGGTGGAAGTGACCAGCTTCGACGGCGAGAAGGTCTCCGGCTTCCTGTACCGCCCCGATCCCTCCCGTTTCCCCGGCAAGCGCCCGCTGATCATGGACATCCACGGCGGCCCGGAAGGGCAGAGCCGGCCGGGCTTCCTGGGGGCCGACAACTACCTGGTCAACGAACTGGGCGTGGCCCTGTTCCTGCCCAATGTACGCGGTTCCTCCGGTTACGGCGCCCGCTTCCTGGACCTGGACAACGGCCCCTGGAAGCGCGAGGACTCGGTCAAGGACGTGGGTGCGTTCATCGACGCGCTGGCGGGCGACCAGCGGCTGGATGCGGCGCGCTTCGCGGTCTATGGCTTCAGCTATGGCGGCTACATGTGCTACGCCTCGGCGGTGCATTACAGCGACCGCCTGCGTTCGGCCAGCTGCGCCGTCGCCATCTCCGATTTCGTCACCTTCCTGGAGAACACCCAGGCCTACCGCCGCGATCTGCGCCGGGTCGAGTACGGCGACGAGCGCGACCCGGCGCAGCGCGCCAGGCTGGCGGAGATATCGCCGCTGCGCAATGTCGGGAAGATCCGCATTCCGCTGATGGTCGCCGCCGGCGGCAACGATCCGCGGGTGCCGGCCTCCGAGGCCGAGCAGATCGTCAAGGCGCTGCGCGGGCAGGGCGGCGAAGCCTGGCACGTGCTGGCGCACAACGAAGGCCACGGCTTCAACAAGCGCGAGAACCGCGACTACATCTTCTGGGCCGGGATCGAGTTCTGGAAGAAGACGCTG
Source organism: Stenotrophomonas sp. PS02297 (assembly GCF_029959705.1). NCBI lineage: Bacteria > Pseudomonadati > Pseudomonadota > Gammaproteobacteria > Lysobacterales > Lysobacteraceae > Stenotrophomonas > Stenotrophomonas sp. PS02297. Next base: position 33,361 of record NZ_JASCOS010000019.1, read on the forward strand.
CTCGACTGAGCATGGCCCCGGGTGCCGGCCGCAGCCGGCGCCCGGGGATCAGCGATCGTCGTGCAGTTGCCCGCCGGGCAGGAACACCCAGGTGCGGGTGACCTGCAGGATGTCGATGTCGTCGCTGGTGCGGGGCAGGGGCGGGAACGGCTGCGCCAGTTCCACCACCCGCAGCGCGGCGGCGTCCAGCAGCGGCGTGCCGCTGCTGCGCAGGATGCGGCTGCTTTCCACGCTGCCGTCGCGGCGCACGCCGACGGTGATCACCACCTGGCCGCCGAGGCGGCGCTGGCGGGCTTCGTCGGGGTAGTTCAGGTTGCCGACGCGCTCGGCGCGGTCCACCCAGGCGCGCAGGTAGTTGGCGTAGGCGTATTCGCGGGTGCTGGCCGAGACGAACTTGCGGTTCGGGCGTTTGGCGTACTGCTCCGAGCGCAGGTGCACCTCGGCGGCCAGCCGCGCCATCTCCGCATCGCGCTGCTCGCGCGCCGTCATCGGGGCATTGATGTCGGGGCGCTCGGGCACGGGCTGCGGCTGCGCCGCGGCGAGGACCTGTTCGCCCTGCGTGCTGCTGACCACGCGCGCCTGCGGCGGCGGAGGTTCCGCCGCGTCCTGGCGCTGCATCGGTACCGGCGCCAGGCCGTCGTCGGGCTGCGGCACGATGCCGGCCTGGCTGTCGCGCGGACGCTGCGGCGTGTCGTGGTCGCCGCCGCCCTGCTGGTTGGCCTGGGCCAGGAAATCGGCCTGCTTCGGCGTCAGCGGCGTACTGGTCTGGCTGAAGATCACGTCCAGCGTCGGCACCAGCGGTGCGTTGCCGCCGACCGCGAAGCCCACGCCCAGGATCAGCACGCCGTGCACCAGCAGCGAGAGCGTCAGCGTGGCGCCCAGCCGTTGCGGCTCGGTGACCCGTGCCGGCGGCGGCAGGGCATCGGCGGATGCGCTCATCGCGGCAGGCCGGCCTCGAGTGCGTCGAACAGCTGGCCGGCGATGTTCAGCCCGAACTGGGCGTCGAGTTCGCGGGCGCAGGTCGGGCTGGTGACATTGACCTCGGTGAGGTAGTCGCCGATCACGTCCAGGCCGACGAAGCGCATGCCGCGGCGCTTCATCTCCGGGCCGACCTGGGCGGCGATCCAGCGGTCGCGCTCGCTCAGCGGACGGCCTTCGCCGCGGCCGCCGGCGGCGAGGTTGCCGCGGAATTCGTCGCCCTGCGGGATGCGCGCCAGGCAGTAGTCCACCGGCTCGCCGTCGATCAGCAGGATGCGCTTGTCGCCGGCGCTGATGTCGGGGATGAAGCGCTGCGCCAGCGCCAGCCGGCGGCCGCCGTCGGTGAGCGTTTCCAGGATGACGTTGAGGTTCGGATCGCCGGTGCCGCTGCGGAAGATCGAGCGTCCGCCCATGCCGTCCAGCGGCTTGAGCACGACCTGCCCGTGTTCGTGGGCGAAGGCTTTCAGCGCGGTGTTGCTGCGGCTGACCAGGGTCGGCGGGCAGCATTGCGGGAACAGCAGCGCGGCCAGTTTCTCGTTGTAGTCGCGCAGCCCCTGCGGGTCGTTGACCACGCAGGCGCCGGCTGCCTGGGCCACCGACAGCACCTGGGTGTCGTAGAGGAACTCGCCGTCGAACGGCGGATCCTTGCGCATCAGCACGATCTGGCCGGGGCCGAACGCGGTGCGGACGTAGCCGCCCAGGGTGAACCAGCCGGCCGGGTCGTCGCGCACCTGCAGCGGCGCGGTCTCGGCCACGGCGGTGCCGCCTTCCAGCGCCAGCCCGCCGGGGCGCACGTAATGCAGGCGATGGCCGCGCCGCTGGGCTTCCAGCAGCATGGCGAAGGTGGTGTCCTTGGCGATCTTGATTTGGGCGATGGGGTCCATCACCACGATGACGTCCAGCATGATCCACGGCCTTTCGGGTCAAGCAGCGATGGTAGCGTCCCGGCGCGACGGGCGCCCAGCGCCATGCGCGGTCCGGAGCGTTGCGGGGGCTGAATGGCCCCGCGCAACGACTGCGATGGGGTTCACACTGCGCGCGGCGCCGCCCCCGCAACGACGACAGCTCTTGACAGTTCGCGGCAGGGCTGGGATATAGACCGCTTTCGCAGCAGCGCCACATTCAGATGGCGCGCTGCGCGCCCGGGGAATATCGCAATGGTTGAAAACATGGCTGCGGGTGGGGAACTCGCAGGGCTGAAGGTGATGGTCATCGATGACTCGAAGACCATCCGGCGTACCGCCGAGACACTGCTCAAGCGCGAAGGCTGCGAGGTCGTGACCGCGACCGACGGTTTCGAGGCACTGGCCAAGATCGCCGACCAGCAGCCGCAGATCATCTTCGTCGACATCATGATGCCGCGCCTGGACGGCTACCAGACCTGCGCGCTGATCAAGGGCAACCAGCTCTTCAAGTCCACGCCGGTGATCATGCTGTCCTCCAAGGACGGCCTGTTCGACAAGGCGCGCGGGCGCATCGTCGGCTCCGAGCAGTATCTGACCAAGCCATTCACCCGCGAAGAACTGCTGGGCGCCATCCGTACATACGTCAACGCCTGACCAGGGGGTAAGGCACATGGCTCGAATCCTGTTGATCGAGGACTCACCGACCGACCGGGCGGTGTTCACGCAGTGGCTGGAAAAGGCCGGGCACGAGGTGCTCGCCACCGACAATGCCGAGGACGGCCTGCAGATGGCGCGCAGCCAGGCGCCGCAACTGGTGCTGATGGACGTGGTGCTGCCGGGCATGAGCGGCTTCCAGGCCACCCGCGCGCTGTCGCGCGACGAGGCCACCCGCGGCATTCCGGTGCTGATCGTCAGCACCAAGAGCATGGAGACCGACATGGCCTGGGGCATGCGCCAGGGCGCGTCGGATTACGTGGTGAAGCCGCCGCGCGAGGACGACCTGATCGCGCGGATCAACAAACTGGTGGGTTGATGCGATCTCCCTTCGACATCCTCGAGGCTTACGAGCAGCGCAGCCTGGCGCACGCGGTACAGCTGCCGGAGCGGCACTTCTCCACCGACGTCTGGCGCGGCGTCGGCTACCGCATCGGCGGCCGACGGCTGGTATCCGATTTCCGCGAGGTGGTCGAGATCGTGCCGATGCCGCCGGTCACGCCGGTGCCCGGCGCGCAGCCGTGGCTGCTGGGCGTGGGCAACCTGCGCGGCAACCTGTTCCCGGTGGTGGACCTGAAGTACTTCCTGGAAGGGCAGCGCACCGTCCAGCAGGAAGGCCACCGCGTGCTGATCATGCGCCAGACCGGCGGCGACGTCGCCATCAGCATCGACGAACTCTACGGACAGCGCAGCTTCGAACTGTCCACCCAGGTCCCGGCCGGCGACATCGCCCAGGGCCGCTACGCCCATTTCATCGAGCATGCCTTCAACGATGGCGGCCACGACTGGGGCGTGTTCTCGCTTTCCCTGCTGTCGCGCACGCCTGAATTCCGGCAGGCCGCCGCCTGAGTGCGGGCCCGCCTTTCCGTATTGGATACCGAGGTCGAAACATGAGTACTGCTCCGGACGCCGCCAAGACCGGCAAGCTTGGCAACGTGGGTACCAATTTCTGGCTGGGCCTGCTGGTACTGTCGATGATCGTGTTCGGCGCCAACACCGGCGTCGCGACCTGGCAGGGCAGCCGCCTGGCAGGCGCGGGCACCGGCGCGGCCGACCTGCAGGTGCTGTCGCAGCAGCTGGCCAACCAGGGCCGCGAGGCGGTGGCGGGCAACCGCGAGGCCTACGCCGCGTTCAAGGACACCCGTGCCAAGGTCGACCGCACCGTGGGCGAGCTGAAGAGCCGCTTCGGCGAGGAAGCCGGCGTGGCCGCACCGCTGCGCCAGCTGGTCGAGACCTGGCAGCCGCTGTCCAAGAACGCCGAACAGATCGTGGCCAGCGAGCCCGCCGTCCTGGCGCTGGCCGGCAACGCCGACAGCTTCGTCGGCGCAGTGCCGCAGTTGCAGGCACAGCTGAACGAAGTGGTGCGCGCGATGACCGCCGGCGGCGCCCAGTCCACGCAGATCTACAACGGCCTGCAGCAGGTCGTGGTGGTCGGCTCCATGGCCCGCCGCGTCACCGAAATCCGTGCTGGCGGCCCCGGCGCCAGCGGTGCCGGCGACGCGCTGGCGCGCGACATGACCGTGTTCACCCAGGTGCTCGAAGGCCTGCGCAGCGGCAACGAGGAGCTGGGCATCGCCGCGGTACGCAACCCCAACGCGCAGGTGGCGCTGGAGCAGTCGACCACCCAGTGGACCAAGATGAAGAAGGACGCCGACGCGATCCTGGCCAGCTCGCGCAACCTGTTCGCCGCGCAGTCCTCGGCCGCGGCGCTGGCCAGCGGCTCGGACCGCATGCTGGACAACAGCCGCAAGCTGTTCGATGCCTTCTCCGCATTCGGTTCCACCCGCGACACCCGCATCTTCCCGAACTTCTGGTGGAGCGTGGTGTTCGGCGCGCTGTCGGTGCTGTCGATCATCGGCTTCGTGTGGAGCACGGTGCGCAGCCGGTCGCGCGAACAGGAACTGCGTTACCAGACCCAGGTGGAATTCAACAGCCGCAACCAGCAGGCGATCATGCGGCTGCTGGACGAAATCAGCTCGCTGGGCGAAGGCGACCTGACGGTCAAGGCCTCGGTGACCGAGGACATGACCGGCGCCATCGCCGACGCCATCAACTACGCCGTGGACGAACTGCGGCACCTGGTGACCACGATCAACGACATCTCCAGCAAGGTGGCGGTGTCGGCGCAGGAAACCCAGGCCACGGCCATGCAGCTGGCCGAAGCGGCCGGCCACCAGGCCGACGAGATCACCAGCGCCTCGGACCGCATCGGCGAGATCGCGACCTCCATCGAGCAGGTGTCGCGCAACTCCAGCGAGTCGGCCGAGGTGGCGCAGCGCTCGGTGGTCATCGCCACCGAGGGCGCCGGCGTGGTGCGCCAGACCATCCAGGGCATGGACCAGATCCGCGACCAGATCCAGGAAACCTCCAAGCGCATCAAGCGCCTGGGCGAGTCCTCGCAGGAAATCGGCTCGATCGTGGAACTGATCAACGACATTTCCGAGCAGACCAACATCCTGGCGTTGAACGCGGCGGTGCAGGCGGCATCGGCCGGCGAGGCGGGCCGCGGCTTCGCGGTCGTGGCCGACGAAGTGCAGCGGCTGGCAGAACGCACCTCCGGCGCGACCCGCCGGATCGAAGGCCTGGTGCAGGCCATCCAGGCCGATACCAACGAAGCGGTGACCTCGATGGAGCAGACCACCGCCGAAGTGGTGTCGGGGGCGCGCCTGGCCGAGGACGCCGGTACCGCGCTGACCGAAATCGAACGCGTGTCCAACGCGCTCAACACCTTGATCAAGAACATCTCCATCGCCGCCCACCAGCAGGCCGCCGCCGCTACCGACATCACCCAGACCATGGGCGTGATCCGGCAGATCACCGGCCAGACCTCGCAGGGTGCCGGGCAGACCGCCGATTCGCTTGGACAGCTCAACCAGCTGGCCGCGGACCTGCGCCGTTCGGTGGCCGACTTCAAGCTGCCGGCCTGAACCGGTTGAACGGGCGGGGATGGAAAGGAACCAGCAGATGATGTGTCGTCATACCGCAGAACAGGGCCGCCCGGACGGCATGCGAACGATGCTGCACGGGGGAGTGCGATGAGTACCTTGCGCGATGCGATGAGCCACGCGGCGCTGGGCTGGGTCAAGCCCGAGCTGGACGAGACCCTGCGCCAGGCGCGCAGCGAGATCGAGTACTTCGTCGAGGACCCGGCCGACACCAGCCGCATGCGCTTCTGCGCCGGCTACCTGCACCAGGTGCAGGGCACGCTGCGCATGGTCGAGCTGTATGCCCCGGCGATGGTGGCCGAGGAACTGGAGCTGCTGGCCGACGCCGTGCGCGATGGCGCCGTGCCGGACCGCGACGAGGCCTGCGCCACCCTGATGCGCGGCACCGTGCTGCTGCCCGACTACCTGGAGCGCCTGCAGAACGGCCACCGCGACATTCCGATCGTGCTGCTGCCGCTGCTCAACGAGATCCGCGCCGCGCGCGCCGCCGAGGGCATCAACGAAGGCGTGCTGCTGGCCTTCGACCCGGAAGCGGGCAAGGCCAGCGAGGCCGAACTGGAACACGCGCGCGGCAGCCTGCAGGGACGCAACCGCGAACTGCTGGACACGGTCGGCAACGCGGTGAAGGAAGAACTGCTGCGCATCAAGGATGCGCTGGACCTGCACGTGCGCCTGGGCGGCGCGACCGCCGACCTGCAGGCCCAGGTCAACGAACTGGGCGCCGTGTCCGACACGCTGGGCGTGATGGGACTGGGCGTGGCCCGCGGCGTGGTCGCGCAGCAGCGCGACGCGCTGCGCGAAGTGGTGGACGGCAGCCGTCCCATGGACGACAACCTGCTGCTCGACATCGCCGGCGCGCTGCTTTACGTCGACGCCTCGCTGGACGACCAGGTCGCCTACCTCGGCGCCACCCTGGAGGGCGACGAGGATCCGGCCGCGGTGGAGACCCGGCGCACGGTCGAGGTGCTGGCGCACGAGGCCATCGCCAATTTCGCGGCCGCGCGCGAGGCCTTCGTCGCCTTCATCGAGACCAACTGGGAGCACGCGCGCCTGCAGGACGTGCCGCGCCTGCTGGACGAGGTTTCCGGCGCGCTGCGCATGCTCGATCTGCAGGCGCCGGCGGACTACATGAACGGCATCCGCCAGTACATCGGCGTCGAACTGATCGGGCGCAGACGCATTCCCGGCGGGCGCCAGCTGGACACGCTGGCCGATGCCATGGCCAGCCTTGAGTACTACCTCGAAGCGCTGCGCGAGCGGCGCCCGGGCCGCGAGGAAATCCTGGACATCACCCGCAGCAGCCTGGAGGCGCTGCGCTATTGGCCGGTGCCCGTGGCAGGTGCGCAGGAGGAGGCCGCTCCGGCGATGTCGGGGACGGTCGCGGCGTTTGCCGTGGAGGAAGCCCCGGACCTGCGGGAAACGCAGGACGTCGCGCCCTCCGTCGACGACGCGCGGCAGCCGTCCGCCGCGCCTGTGGTACAGGAAGCCGCCGCCGCGTCGTTCGCGCCGCCGGCCCGGCCGCTGGTGTTCGGCGACGCCATCCATGCGTTCACGGCGCCGGCTTCGCCGGTAGCGGCCACCGAGCCGCCGCCGCTGCCGCCGTTGGATGCTGCTTCTGATTTCCCGGCGTTCGATCCGGTGGCTGCCGAAGGCCTGTCCGTCGCGACGGAAGGCGATGCCCCGACCGTCGCGCCGCTGGACTTCGATGCCGGCTTCGAGCCGCCGCCGGGCACGACGCCCGGCGATGGCCTGCCGCAGGCGGATCACCTGGCTTCCAGCGGATTCCTGGCCTTCGACCCGATCGCCGCGGAAGCGGAAACGGCGTCGCATGCGGACATCGTGCTGGAGCCTTTCGTCGCCGACGCCGGCGAAGATGCCGCGGAGGCGCATACCGGGTCCCACGAATTCCTTGCCTTCGACCCGGTCAGTGCCGAGCCATGGGCGCCGGTCGAGGAAGCATCCGCAGCGGGCGGCGCCGATGCGCCGCTGCCCATCGATGCATCGTCGTTCGAATTCACTCCCGAGGAGCCGGTTGCCGAGCCGGCCATGGTGGACGCGGCGCCCGCCGATGCCGCCACGTCGGAAGCCGAAGCTCCGGCCGTCGCAGGCCCGGCCGGCGAGGCGCCCGCGGCGGACAGCGAAATGGCGGCCTTCATGGCCGAACTGGACAAGGCCGCCGCCTCCTTCGATCCTCTCGCGGCCCCGGTCGACGCGGCGCCTGCCGTGCCGGCACCGGCTGAAACGGCTGTCCCTCCCGCACAGGCCGGCGAAGGCCTGGACGGCGGCTTCGACAACGATGCCGAGCAGATCGACCAGGACATCCGCGATGTCTTCATCGAAGAGTTCGACGAAGAGCTGCTGAACCTGGGCCGCCTGCTGCCGGCATGGCGCGCCGCGCCGGACAGCGTGGAACGCCTGCGCCCGGTGCGGCGCGTGTTCCATACGCTCAAGGGCAGCGGCCGCCTGGTCGGCGCGCGCACGCTGGGCGAGTTCAGCTGGAAGATCGAGAGCATGCTCAACCGCGTGCTCGACGGCAGCCGTCCGGCAAGCCCGGCGGTGGTGGCCCTGGTCAACCAGGCCTATGAGGTGTTGCCGCAGTTCAATGCCGCCCTGCGCGACAACGGCCGCATCCATGCCGATGTGCCGGGCCTGCAGGACATCGCCGACCGCGTCGCCGCCGGCGAGGAGGCCTTTTATGTCGCTGGCGCCGGCGTGGCGCCCGCTGCGCCCCCGGCCGCCGCACCGGTGGCCGCGACTCCTGCCGCCAGCGGTACGCCGGCTTCGGTGGACAGCGTGCTGCGCGAGATCCTTGAAGCCGAGGTGGGCCAGCACCTGGCCACGGTCGAGGCCTGGCTGTCGCAGTCGCGCCCCGAGCCGCAGCCGGTGAGCGAGGAACTGCTGCGCGCCGTACACACCATGAGCGGCGCCTTCGCGATGACCGAGGTGCCGGAAATCACCGCGGTGACCGCGCCGGTCGAGTCGTTCGTGAAGCGCTCGCTCGCCAACGCGGTGGTTCCGTCCGCCGAAGGGGTCTCCGCGCTGGGCGAGGCCGCCATCGCCGTGGCCACCACCATCACCGCGCTGCAGGCGCCGTCGCCGCTGATCCCGTCGTTCGCGCCGCTGGCCGCGCGCCTGCAGGCGCTGGCCGATGCCTTGCCGGAGGTGCAGTGGCCGCCGCAGGTGCACGAGGAGATCGACGACGAAGAACTGGCGGCCGTGCCTGCGCCCGCGGCCGACGCAGAGCCGGCCCCGGCATCGCTGCCGGTGGCCGGGGAACTGGCCGGCATCGGCGATCTTTCCGCCTATTTCGATCGCGCGTTGCTGGAGGCCTCGTTCGCCGGCCTGCCGGTTCAGGACGCCGCCGATCATCCGCCGGTGGAAGCCGAAGCGCCTGCTGCCGGCAGCGAAGCGCCGGCCGAGGTGTCGGTCTTCGACTGGCCGGCCGAGCCGGAAAGCGAAGCGCAGCCGGAAGTCCCGGGCCTGCCGCACGATGCGCTGGATACGCACCCGGCGCCGGGCGGATCGATGGACGACGCCGGAACCGCTCCGTCGCTGGACAGCATCGCGCCGGAAGAATACGCGGGCACCGAACTGGTGGCCGAGCCGGTGATGGAAGAAGCGCCGGCCGACGTCGAGACCGTCGAGGGGGCGTTGGACGAGGTGCCGGTCGCGGTATCCGTCGAGGAACCGGAGCCTTCCGGACAGCCGCAGGTGGACGATGCCGGTGCCGCGCAGGCGCCTGCAATCGAGGAAGCACTGGCTGGCGATGCCGGCGCCGTGTCCGATGACCTGAATGCCGCACCGGTCGTGGAAGAAACGGTCGTTCCGGACGAGCTGATGCCGGAAGTTGCCGAAGCAGCTGCCGGGCATGAGGGAACGGTCGAAGTCGCCGTCGAGACCGCAGAAGACGAAACTGTCGCCGAATCCGAATCCGAATCCGAATCCGAGTCCGAATCCGAATCCGAAGCCGAAGCCGAAGCCGAAGTACCGGTCGCCGAGGCGCCGGTCGAACTGGCGCCGCTGACCACGCCGGTGCAGGAAGCCGCGGCTCCCGCGGCCGCCGCCGAAGCGGCCGCCTTCGATGCCGGCCCGCTCGACTTCGACGACCTCGACCGCGAACTGGTCGATATCTTCGTCGAGGAAGGCAAGGACCTGCTCGACCACTGCGACCGGCTCATCAGCGAACTGCGTTCGGCGCCGGAAGACCGCGAACTGCTGGCCGGGCTGCAGCGCGACCTGCACACGCTCAAGGGCGGCGCGCGCATGGCCGGCATCAACGCCATCGGCGACCTTGGCCACGGCATCGAATCGCTGCTGGAAGCAGTGGCGGCCAGCCGCACCGAGATCGGCCGCGGCGACGTGCAGCTGCTGGAGCGCGGTTTCGACCGCCTGCACCAGTTGCTGATCCGCACCGGCGCGCACCGCGCGGTGCAGATGCCGGCCGATCTCATCGAGGCGTTCGAAACCCGCACCGCCGGTCGTACCGAAGCGTTGGAAGCGGCGATGGTCATGCCGGACGCCGTGACGCAGCTGGCGGAGCCGGTCGAATCGACGCCGGTCGCCGAAGCGGACACGTTGCCGGACCCGGAAGCGACGGTCACCGATGTGGCGCCGCTGTCGGCGGCAGAGGCCGGCGACGCTGCCGCCTTGGACGTTCCGTCCGCCATGGAAGCGGCTCCGGAAGCGGCGTCCGCCGCCGATACGCGGGCCGGCGAACCGCAGACGCTGGCGCCTGCCGGAATCGCCGCCGAGCCCTTGTCGGCACCGGTGGTCGAAGCGCAGGCCGTCGACGAGGAAGGCGCGACCCGTACCCAGGAACAGGTGCGCGTCCGCGCCGACCTGCTCGACCGCCTGGTCAACCACGCAGGTGAAGTCGCGATCTACCGCTCGCGCCTGGAACAGCAGCTGGGCGCGTTCCGCAGCGCCATGGGCGAGCTGGACCGCACCAACGCCCGTCTGCGCGACCAGCTGCGCCGCCTGGACCTCGAGACCGAGGCGCAGATCGTCGCCCGCTACCGCCGCGAGCAGGAGCAGGCCGACCAGGCGTTCGATCCGCTGGAGCTGGACCGCTTCTCCACGCTGCAGCAGCTCAGCCGCGCGTTGAACGAATCGGCGGCCGACCTTGGCGGCCTGCAGGGCGTGCTCGACGACCTGTCGCGCAACTACGACGCCCTGCTGCAGCAGCAGTCGCGCGTCAGCTCGGAACTGCAGGACGGCCTGATGCGCGCGCGCATGGTGCCGTTCGACGGCCTGGTGCCGCGCCTGCGCCGCGTGGTGCGGCAGGCCGCGCACGACATCGGCAAGCAGGTGCACCTGAACCTGGAAGGTACGCACGGCGAACTCGACCGCAATGTGCTCGACCGCATGGTCGCGCCGCTGGAGCACATGCTGCGCAACTCCGTGGCCCACGGCCTGGAGACGCCGGAACAGCGCGCCGCCGCCGGCAAGCCCGAGGAAGGCGGCATCACCCTGCGCCTGCGCCGCGAAGGTTCGGAAATCGTGCTGGAAGTGGCCGACGACGGCGCCGGCCTGGACCGCGAGGCGATCCGCCGCCGCGGCGAACAACGCGGCCTGATCCAGCCCGGCGAACAGCTCGACGACGCGCAGCTGGACAACCTCATCTTCGCCTCCGGCTTCAGCACCAGCGAGCAGGTCAGCCAGCTCGCCGGGCGCGGCGTGGGCATGGACGTGGTGCGCAACGAAGTCCGCCAGCTCGGTGGCTCGGTGGACATCCACTCGGTGCGCGGGCAGGGCGTCACCTTCACCCTGCGCCTGCCGCAGACGCTGGCCGTCACCCAGGCCGTGTTCGTGCGCATCGGCGAGACCACCTTTGCCGTGCCTGTGGCCTCGGTCAGTGGCATCGGCCGCATCGCCCGCGAGCGCTTCGAGTCCGGCGAGGGCGGCTACCACTACAACGGCGAGGATTTCGCGCTGCACGACCTCGGCACGCTGGTCGGGCAGGCCGCGGCCAAGGCCGAAGGCCAGCCGCAGATCCCGCTGCTGCTGGTGCGCGCGGGCGACCTGCGCGCCGCCGTGGCGATCGACCAGGTGCTGGGCAACCGCGAAATCGTGGTCAAGCCGGTGGGCCTGCAGATCGCCTCGGTGCCGGGCATCTACGGCGCCACCATCACCGGCGAAGGCAACGTGGTGGTGATCCTGGACGTGGCGCCGCTGGTGCGCCGCCACCTGTCGCAGCCGCAGCAGCCGGTGGAAGTCGCCGCGATCGGCCAGCAGCGCCATGTGCCGCTGGTGATGGTGGTGGACGACTCGCTGACCATGCGCAAGGTCACCGGCCGCGTGCTGGAACGCCACAACTTCGAGGTGGTGGTCGCGCGCGATGGCGTCGAGGCGCTGGAACGGCTGGAGGAGCGCGTACCGGACCTGATGCTGCTGGACATCGAGATGCCGCGCATGGATGGCTACGAACTGGCCACCGCGATGCGCGCCGACCCGCGCTACAGGGAGGTGCCGATCGTGATGATCACCTCGCGCAGCGGCGACAAGCACCGCCAGCGCGCATTCGAGATCGGCGTGCAGCGCTATCTCGGCAAGCCGTACCAGGAGCTGGATCTGATGCGCAATGTCTATGACCTGCTGGGGATCGCCCGTGTCCGCGAGTGACCGCTCCGCCACCAGGCCGGTCGCCCTGCTGGCGCGGCCCGGCGCGGCCCGCGAGCGCCTGAGGGAAGCGGTGCTCGCCGCCGGCGGCGCGCTGGTGCTGGAAGAGGATCCGGGCGCGCTGGACCCGGCCGCGCTGCAGGCCGTCGGGCCGGCGATGGTGCTGGTGGCGCTGGAGCCGGCGGTGGAGGACGCGCTGGAACGCCTGGCCCCGGCGCTGGAAGCGCCGCAGCTGGAGTTGATGTTCGAGGAGGCCGAGCTGGCCGCGCGCCGCGAAGGCTGGGACGCGCAGCGCTGGACGCGCCACCTTGCCGCCAAGCTGCAGGGCCACGACCAGGTGATGCCGCCGGGACAGGAAGAAGAAGCGCTGCCGCTGATCGAGCCGGGCATGCCGGAGCGCCCGGACGAGCGTCATGCCGACGCGCCGCTGCAGTTCCATGTCGACGAGGCCGTGCTGCACATCGACGAGGTGCCGGCCGACACGCTGTATGCGCCGCCGGCCGCCGTCGACCGTCCCGAAGTGCTGAGCTTCGAGGAATTGATGGCCATGGCACCGTCCAGGCCGGCGCCCGAGGCCGTACCGGTGCTGCCCCCCGAACTGCCGCCGCTGGCGGACACCGCGGAGCCGGCCGTGGCCGCTCCCGCGCCTTTGCCCGGCAGCTTCCATAGCTGGTCGCTGCTCGAGGACGAGGCCTATGCCGCGCCGTCGCCGGTGGCAGCACCGGAGGTGGACGGCGCGCCGCAAAGGGACGCGGCCGACGCCATCGGTACCGGCGCGCTGGGCGCGCTGTCGCTGGTCGAACTGGAATCGGCGGCCGATGCCCCCGCCCAGGGCGCGTTGCTGCTGCTGGCCGGCATCGGCGGACCGGATGCGGTGCGTCGCCTGTTGAGCGCGCTGCCGGACGATTATCCGCTGCCGGTGCTGGTGCAGATGCGCCTAGACGGCGGCCGCTACGCCAATCTGGTCAAGCAGATGTCGCGCGTGGCCATGTTGCCGGTCGCCCTGGCCGAAGCGGGGCAGGCGCTGGAAGGCGGCAATGTCTATGTGCTGCAGGATGGTGTCGGGGTGGTGGCGCAGGCCGGTGGGCTGCGTTTCGCCGACGAGCCGGCGCCGGTGCTGCCGGCGTTGCCGGTGGAGCGCTCGGCGGTGGTGATGCTCAGTGGCGCCGATCCGTCGCTGGTGCCGGCGGCGCTGGAATTCGCCGGGCGCGGCGGCTGGGTGGCCGGGCAGAGCGGCGATGGCTGCTACGACCCGGAAGCGGCCAGCCAGCTGGCCGTGGCCGGCCATCCGGCCGGTCCGCCCGAATACCTCGCCGGCGAGCTCGTCCAGCGCAGCTTCGACTGAGCCGCACACGATCAAGGAATCGACCATGAGTTATGCAAGCAACGATGAAGTCCGTGGCGTCCTGATCCAGGCCGGCGCCGAACGCGTGCTGCTGCCCAACGCCACCGTCGCCGAAATGATGTCGCGGGTGACCGTGGAACCCATCGAGGGCGCGCCCGACTGGCTGGCCGGCTATATCGCCTGGCAGGGCTGGGAAGTGCCGCTGCTGTCCTATGCCCGCTTCAGCGGTGGCGACGAAACCGTCGCCGGCAGCAACAAGGTGGTGGTGCTCAAGGCGCTGGGCGGCAACCCGGAGATGCCGTACTTCGCGCTGCTGACCCAGTCCTTCCCGCAGCTGATCGCGGTTCCCCGCGACGGCCTGCTGGCCGACGCCTCCGAGGAAAGCCTGCCGCAGGGCGTGCACATGCGCGTGCTGCTGGGCGAGCAGAGCGCGCTGCTGCCGGACCTGGACGCGATCGAAAGCGCGGTGCTCGCCGCGCTGGCCGCGGTGGTCTGAGTCTTGTCGGGACGGGAACGCCGGCACGGCGCCCGTCGAATAAAAATGCAGCTCCGGCAATGACGTCGGTGGATGTCTGCGGCTGTCATTGTCCTGGCTATCGTGGTGTGCACTTGGCCCCCTGGGTCGAGACCGCTGGTCCTTTTCATCGACCCGGTCGGGGTCGATCTGTTCGTGGCGATCATGGGCGCGCAGCCCTGGCGCCGTATGTGGCCGTTGCGGTGCCGGCTGCAGGGAGCGTACGTGCTGGCCATTGTCCGGGCGGCCCCTGCGGCGGTGATCTTCCTCCAGGATTCCGCAGCCCCTTGCCTGGATCAAAGGCCCCGGCGTCGCTTGCCTGCATGTGGCTGCGGGCGAATCGTTCTCTAGCGCCTCCGCGCTGCAGCGCCGGGCAGCGCCTGGTCGGGTTTGCGCGGTAATGCCCCAGCGGGGCGTTGCCCCGCTCTACAAGGGGATGGAGCGCTGCGGCCCTGTAGCGCCGGGCAACCCCCGGCGGGGCTTGCGTGGTGATGCGGCAGCGGGGCGTTGCCCCGCTCTACAAGGGGGTGGAGCGCTGCGGCCCTGTAGCGCCGGGCAACGCCCGGCGGGGCTGGCGCGGTAATGCCGCAGCGGGGCGTTGCCCCGCTCTACAAGAGGATGGAGCGCTGCGGCCCGGTAGCGGCCGGCCGCCCCCCGCGGGGGGTGCGCGGGGGTTGCGCCCCCGGGGGGGG